>JAEINM010000263.1 GCA_016342385.1 Spirochaetaceae bacterium
TCAATGTCCGACAATCCTACAAACAATAAAAACTACCCTTCATATGCCGTCCACCATCAACAAAAATCACCTGACCTGTTATAAAATCATTCTGCACCAGAAAAACAAGAGTTTCACTTATCTGTTCTGTTGTTCCAATCGATTTTAGAGGATTGTCCTCTTTTACTCTTTTTTTCCATTTGTCAATTTCCCATGGTGTTGAACCGGGAGGAGCCAAAATAGCCCCGGGAGCAATGGCATTAACTCTGATTCCCGGTGCCAGCTCGTGACTGAGCATCCTGGTAATTGAAAAAAGCATCTTTTTACTCAAGTGATATGGCACATGAAGATGATCATAATCTGTTATTCTCGAATCAAGAAAATTGATAATGACACCCCTATTCACTCTGCAGGCCATTTCTCTCGATAAAAAAAGAGGGACGAGGCTGTTTACATCAATATTGGTATGATAAGAATCTGATTCTCCTTCGAGGATCCCTTGAGGCTGGTATATTGAGGCACTGTTAATCAGGATATCAGGCCTGAAATTATAAGCATCTAATTCTTCAAACAACTCTGCTGCAGCATTTTTTCCAGAAAGATCTTTCTCTATGGGAAAAGCGGTTCCACCGTCATTATTAATCAGGTCACAGAGTTCATAGGCATCAGTTTCAGATTTGTTGAAATGAACAGCCACATCTGCTCCGGCTTCCACCAGTTTCATTGTCACTGCATTACCGATCCTCAATGCTCCTCCGGTAATCAGCGCTTTTTTTCCAATCATTTCCATATGCAGGACAGATTAAACTCTTACAGAGGAACTTGTAAAGATGTCAGGAGCCGAATAGAATCACAGGATGGATAAAAAAAATGTAAGAAATGAAATATACCGTTACTATAAGGGACTTTCAGAAGATGAAATAAGACACTACAGCCGGGAGGCAACAAGTCTGATGATAAATCAGAAACTCTGGCTGGAAGCGCAGGTAATTCTGATTTTTCTATCCTTTAGAAAGGAATTCCATACGGGCTCCCTCATAGAAGCCTCTCTTGACAGGGGGAAGAAAGTGGCTGTTCCCCGCATTTACGGCAGAGAAATGAGGTTTCATTTTATTAATTCTCTAAGTGATGAATTTACCCTTAATAAATGGGGAATAAGGGAACCCCGGGAATCAGCTCCCCTATGGAGTCAGAAATATAAAAAGACGCTCATGCTCACTCCCGGACTGGCCTTTAACCTCAATGGCGGGAGATTAGGTCGAGGCGGAGGTTTTTATGATCGCTTCCTATCTGAATTCGGAAAGGATATTCAAACCACAGGACTCTGTTTTGAAAAGCAGATACGCGATGATTTCCCCGTAGGTTCACAGGATTACAGGATTCAGTTCCTCTGTTCAAATAGAAAATTCTACTCAGTCTGAATGCTGAAGGGTTTTATTTATTTCTTTTCCGGTCTGATGAGTAAAAACTTTGTGGAGAGTATCTCTGGGATCAATTTCATTCCCGGCAAAATCCTTAAGCTCTTTCATAGCCGTTCTAAAATCAGCAATACTCTCTTCAGATAAATTCAGCTCCACACCTCTTATGACTATGGAATTCAACCCTTCTGACACTTCAGTCCAATTCACTTCCCGTGCATCGCTGATATCCAGAGTTCCCTGAAGCATAACCTCGAGCAGAATTCTCTCCTCTTTTTCCCAGGAAAAATTGGCCAGGAGATATTCCGCCTTGTCTTTATACTTTTCAGCTTTATTGCGCTGACTTCTTCTATTCTTCTTCATATATCTTTATATTAACGCTTAACCTGTGCTTGATTCAATTTATATATGCTATTATTTTCTTAATATGGGTAAAATTAAATCAGCATTGGAACTGGCCATGGAAAAAACGGCCGATATGGCAATCGATAGAGATATGCTAAAACAGAAAGAACTTATAAGAAAGGGCCAAATTCTGGCTTCATCCATTTTGAATAAGAGTGAGAAAGACGGTGCGGCAAAGCTGCAGACCTATAAGGGCAAAGATCTGATATATGTGAAAAAAGGAATGGGTGAAACTCTACTTTCCAATATTAGGTTGCCTCTTTACCTCAATAGCGAAGACAATCTCCCTATCATTAAAGAGACTTTTTCTCTTATTTCTAAAAAAGAGGAAATATACTCTCTTGTATTCAGTCAACTGAAAGAACTATTTGAAAAATTTCTCGATGATATTCAGAATCTGACTGAAGGATTAAAGCAGCAGTATATGCCGGTTCTCAGGCAGAAACAGCAGCAGCTTATGCAGCAGACCGGCCAAAACGTTCAATTAGAGCCCGAACAGGATCCCGAATTCCTGGAAATACTGAGTAAAAACAGAAAGGCTTTAGAAGATCAGTATAACAATGTTATCGCTCAGGCAAAAGCCGAATTGATAAAGATCATCTAAAACCGGTCGCCATGGATTTATTCGAGTCTCAGACAAAAATGAACAGAGAGCCTCTTGCTTCCAGAATGAGGCCGAGAACTCTCGATGAGTTTGCAGGCCAGGAACATATCGTCGGGAAAGGCCGGTTGCTGCGGCGGTCTATACAGGCCGACCAGCTAACATCACTTATTTTTTACGGACCTCCCGGCACAGGGAAAACCACTCTGGCCAGAGTCATAGCCGGAACGACAAAGAGCAACTTTATAAGCCTCAACGCTGTTCTCTGTGGTGTTAAAGATATCCGGGCAGCTATTGATGAAGCAAAAAACAGCTTCGATTTATATGACAGAAAAACCATACTCTTTGTCGATGAGGTGCACAGATGGAATAAAGCCCAGCAGGATGCTCTTCTGCCCTGGGTTGAGAATGGAACATTCATCCTGATAGGTGCCACGACAGAAAATCCCTACTTTGAGGTAAACAGTGCTCTGGTAAGCCGCAGTCGGATTTTCCAGTTGAAAGCACTGGATGATTCAGCGCTCATGTCCATTGCCGCCCACGCTCTGAAAAACAGAGCCAGAGGATACGGAAAATGGACGATAACCTATGAAGACGGAGCCCTGGAACACCTGGTAAAAATAGCATCCGGTGATGCTAGAACGCTTCTCAATGCTCTACAACTCGCAGTAGAGACAACAGCTGATGATTTTCCTCCCCCCGAAGGGGAAACGATACATATCAATATGAAAACTGCCGAGGAGAGTATACAGCAAAAAGCTGTTCTGTATGATAAAGAGGGAGACTATCACTTCGACACCATCAGTGCTTTTATAAAATCCATACGCGGTTCCGATCCCGATGCGGCTCTCTACTGGATGGCCAAAATGATAAGAGCCGGGGAGGATCCCAAATTCATCATCCGCAGAATGATAATATCGGCTTCGGAAGATATCGGGCTGGCCGATCCCAATGCCTTAACGGTAGTGACATCAGCGGCAGCGGCCTATGACAGAATAGGGATGCCTGAAGGAGCCTTTCCCATGACAGAAGCAGCTCTCTATCTGGCGACTGCGCCCAAATCCAACTCGGCTATGGCCTATTTTGACGCACTGAAGTCCGTTGTGAGCGAAGAAAACCATGAAGTACCCAACCATCTGAAGGACCCCAGTCGTGATAAACACAGCTTTGGCCATGGAGAAGATTACAACTATCCCCATGCCTATCGCGACCACTGGATAGCCCAGGCCTACCTGCCGGAGGAACTGAAAGGACGGTTTTTCTATAAACCCTCGGCTAGCGGATATGAAGCGACAATTCAGGAAGAGGTCGTCCGTCGCCGCGAAGCCCAGATGGCTGTAATGATAGAAAACAATCACGACGAAGTACTCACCTACTCTCCGGGAGATAAGGCAAGAGATAAATGGGTGAAAAGGGTCACATCGGGCCAGGGACAACTCCTTCAGGATATACGTGACCGCCTATTTAATAAACTTCAGATACAAAGACATGAAACAGTGCTGATAGGAGAGGAAAAAAGCGGTCTATTTCTCTGGGAGGCCTTTAGAAAAGCTCCCGAAGGTCTTGTATGCGGCCTGATTCCCGATGCCCGGGAGTTTGCACTGACAGAACACTATGCCCAAACACTCCCTGAAAATGAGCGCCCCTATATATATAACCGAGATATTCTCTCATTTAATCCAGATGACTATGAGGGATCAAAAGGAATCCTTTTTGACTGTCTGACTGCACGTGACATTATAAGAACAGACCGGGACTGTAACGCTATATTTAAAGCTATGCTTGAAAAACTGAATAATCGGGGAAGATTTGCTCTGGCGGAGCAAAATCCCTCGTGCGGCACAAAGTTGTCTTCATTTTTGGAAGAGGAAATTGATGCCTCTTCAATGGAAGAGCTGTTAAAAATTGAAGAACATCTATACAACAGTAGTGGATACAGCCGAAAAGATGAAATTATCACAACCATGAGTCATCTTCCCATTATTAATGTACAAATAGAAGATATTCCCATAAGTGATAAAAGAACAATCCTGCCCGAGCAGATGGAACGCTGGCTCAATAGAGATTCTGAAAAATCCTATGGGTATGCGATCCTGAAAGAACTCGGTGAAAGAAAATATACAGAAATAAAAGAAAAACTATTCTCTACACTCTCGGGCAAGACCGTTGAGTGGGAAAAATCATACTTATTTTTTTATGGTGTAAAGGAATAATCTGCCTAAGGGCAGGTCGCGATACGTCCTTACATTTTTTTTCATAAATTTCTTTTCCTCTTGTTGACAAAAATCACCATATATATAATTATTGCTTTCGTTCGACGGAGTTGATCTACTCTGTTGATCTGCATGGTGAATGTAGTTCAGTTGGTAGAGCGCCAGATTGTGGTTCTGGTTGTCGCGGGTTCAAGTCCCGTCATTCACCCGAAGTTATATGCGTCCATAGCTCAGCTGGATAGAGCGCCGGACTTCGAATCCGTAGGTCGCAGGTTCGAATCCTGCTGGGCGTAATATTAACTTTGTTTTAGGAATTGACCGAAAGGTCTGGAATATTATACAATACGCGAGCGTGGTGGAATTGGTAGACACGCTGGTCTTAGGAACCAGTGCCTCCGGTGTAAGGGTTCGAGTCCCTTCGCTCGCATATCTGATGAATACGGAAACGTTACAGCAGATAGGTATTTTTTTGCGAAAGTAGCTCAGTGGTAGAGCTTCACGTTGCCAACGTGGATGTCGCGGGTTCAAGTCCCGTCTTTCGCTTAACAATAAGGTTTGGGCGATCTGGATGTTATCTGGATCGTCTTTTTTTTATACCTTAACTCTTATTAAAGGAAAACGCCGTGATTGCTAAAAAAAGCGTTAAAAAATTAGAAAATTCCTCTGTAAAACTATCAGTAACTGTTAATAGTGAAGATGCAAAAAAAGAATATTCCGGGCTGATTACAAAATATGGTAAAGAAGCTCAGATCAAAGGGTTTAGAAAAGGAAAAGTACCCCCTGCCGTTCTCGAAAGAAAATTCGGTGAAGGAATTAAATCTGAAACAGCCGGAAACCTTATGGACCAGTCTCTTAGAGAGGCTTTTGAAACAATCGATGAAAAACCCCTTGGATATGCACACCCTGAAGTAGTAGGAGAACCGGTTCTGACTGTGGGAGAAGATTTTTCCTTTGAAGTCACTTATGATGTTTTCCCTGAATTTGAACTTACCAATTATAAAGGTCTCGAGCTGAAGGAAACACAGGTCAGTGTTACAAAAGCAGACGAAGAGGCTGAACTGAAAGCGATACAGGAACAAAACTCCGTTGTAATGGACAAAAAAGACGGCAAAGTCGCTGACGATTCTATCGTCACTATAGATTATGCCGAACTCGATGAAGAGAAAAATGTCATAGAGGGAAAAAGTCGCGAGGACTTTGTATTCACAGTAGGAACAGGATACAACTATTACAAAATAGATAAAGAAATCAAAGGCATGAAAAAAGATGAAGAAAAAATCATCGAGAAAACATACGCTGACGATTTCGAAGACAAAGAACTGGCCGGGAAAAAAGTGGCTATAAAAGTTCTTGTTAAAGCGGTAAAAGAAAAAATTCTTCCCGAGCTGGATGATGAACTGGCACAGGATGTTGATGAAAAATATGAGACTCTTGACGATCTTAAAAAAGAGCTGAAAAAGCAGTGTACAGACAGAGCAAAGGAAAAAGTACAGGCGGAACTGAGAACTCAGGCTGTTGAAAAACTGGTTGAGGCCACTACTATTGAT
>JAEINM010000264.1 GCA_016342385.1 Spirochaetaceae bacterium
GCGATACTCTTTCAGTTCATCTGACCCTGGTTCCGGAAGTTACCGGCGGTGAAGTCAAGACAAAACCGACCCAGCACTCTGTTAAAGAGATGAGAGAAATAGGTATTCAGCCCGACGTGCTTCTCTGTCGATGTAAACATGAACTCGATACAGATCTCAAAAAGAAAATATCCCAGTTTACCAATATTGATTATGATTCTGTACTATCAGCTCACGATGTCAATACAACCATTTACGAAATTCCGATCATTTACAATGAACAGGGGCTATGTGAAGTTGTTGTTAAAAAGCTGAATATAAAAGTTGGGAAGGCAAAACTGGGCGAATGGCAGAAAGTTGCGAACTCCTATAAAAGCGCAGAGAAGACTGTGAATATTGCCATGGTCGGAAAGTATATAGAGCTAGCCGATGCCTATAAATCCATTGATGAAGCTGTCATTCACGGCGCCATAGCCAATGGTGTAAAAGTCAATATCATGAAGATTGATTCCGAACGTTTTGAGAATGGTGAAAGAGCCGAAGATATTTTAAAAGGTGCCGATGGTATTCTTGTTCCCGGTGGTTTCGGCCAGAGAGGTATTCTCGGTATGATTCAGGCTGCACAGTATTCCAGAGAAAACAAAATTCCCTATCTGGGCATCTGTCTTGGACTGCAGATTATGGTCATTGAATACAGTAGAAATGTTCTTGGTATTGTAAAAGCGGACAGCTCGGAGTTTAAACAGGAAGGGGAGCACAATGTTGTGACTCTTCTTGAAGAACAGGTTGATGTTACAGCCTTTGGCGGTACTATGCGTCTTGGTCTGAGTCAATCTAAACTGGAAAAAGGAACTCATATGGAAAAAGCTTATGGGGGACCTGTGGCGTGGGAAAGACACAGACACCGCTATGAGGTGAATAATCAATATAAAAAACAGCTCATGGATGCCGGTTTGATTATTTCAGGCTATACACCTGACGGTTCGCTTGTAGAAGCAGTGGAATGGTCTGATCATCCCTGGGGAGTCAGTGTTCAGTTTCATCCGGAGTTCACTTCCAAACCTGTTAAAGCAGGTCCTCTTTTCAAAGATTTTATCAAAGCATCGATAAAATAGAATCGGAATAATTTATAGGATAATCCCGCCGGTATACTAGGGTGGGATTATTTTTACAAAAATGTAGAAAAACAGCCGGTAATAGAGAATTAATTATCGAAAAAACCTCGAAAAATATTCTTATCCGTAAGAACATACGGTCAGAAAGTCAAAATTTCTGTTGAATTTTAAGTAATATAATATTGATCAGCATAGAAACCAGCAAAATATCGTCAAAAATGAATGTATGTGATCGAGAAATATTAGAAAAAGTGAAAAAATGTGCTTTTTTTGCTTGCAATACTTTTTTGTTTCCTGAAAAATGGAGCAAATACTTTAGTTTTCCAGGGGATTTGTCAATGTTAGAAAAAAAAGGTTTATATGATCCAAAACATGAACATGATGCATGTGGAGTCGGATTTGTCGCCAATATCAGTGGAAAACGATCTCATCGCATAGTTGAAGAAGGGGTACAGATCCTCTGTAATCTGGAACATCGAGGAGCTGTCGGTGGTGATATGAAAACCGGAGACGGTGCCGGTATGCTCCTTCAGATGCCGCATAAGTTTTTATCGAGAGTTGTCGATTTCACTCTTCCTCCCGAAGGGGAATATGGTGCGGGGATGATCTTTCTTCCTGTAGATGGAAAGAAAGCCGAGGAAGCCTGCAGGCTTACTGAAAAAGTTATTAAAGAAGAAGGTGCGCAGCTTCTGGGTTGGAGAGATGTTCCTATAAACCCCGATTGCCTGGGAGAACAGGCCCGGTCGGTTATGCCTTCATTTAAACAGCTCTTTGTCACATTTAAAGATATTAAGAAAAGCGATCTGGAACAGAAGCTTTATCTCTTGAGAAAGTCTCTGGAAAAATGCGCTTTCGATCATGGTTTAGATCAGGATCTGTATTATATAGCTTCTCTCTCATCGAGAACGATGATTTATAAAGGAATGTTTGTTTCAGCTCAGTTTGTGACTTTTTATCCCGATCTGGCTGAAAAAGATTTTGAAAGTGCTCTTTCTTTAGTTCATCAGCGCTATAGTACAAATACTTTTCCCTCATGGCCATTGGCCCAGCCATTTCGCTATATAGCACACAATGGTGAAATTAATACGCTTAGAAGAAATGCCGGTAATATGCAGGCCAGGGAATCAACTCTGAGCTCGGAAGTTTTCGGTGATGATATAAAGAAACTTCTTCCCGTTGCCAGCAGTAAGGGTAGTGACTCGGCTGTATTCGATAATGTCTTCGAATTGATTAATCAGGGTGGACGTTCTATGGAGCACACCATGATGATGATGGTTCCCGAAGCTTTCGGGGCAAAGTATCACATCTCCGAAGATAAGAGAGCTTTCTATGAGTATCATTCTGCTCTTATGGAGCCCTGGGATGGACCGGCGGCTCTGGTTTTTACTGATGGTACAAAAATTGGGGCAACTCTCGACAGGAACGGGCTGAGACCGGGAAGATACACCATTACTAAAAGTGGTAAAGTTGTACTGGCATCGGAAACCGGTGTCATCGATGTTCCACCGGAAGATGTTCTGGAAAAAGGACGTCTGGCTCCGGGGAAAATGTTCCTCGTTGATATGGAAAAAAATAGAGTTATCCGGGATAATGAAATAAAAAATTACATAACCCGTCAGCAGCCCTACAGAAGATGGCTTGTTGAGAATAAAATTGAATTGAAAGGTCTGCTGGAAACACCGGGAGATGTGAAATATGATTCTGATACCCTAAGAGAAAGACTGAAAGCTTTCGGTTATACTTTTGAAGATATTAAACAGATAGTTGCTCCCATGGCGAACAATGCTCAGGAACCGGTTGGATCTATGGGTAATGATGCGGCATTGGCCGTACTCTCGGAAAAGCCGCAACTGCTTTACGATTATTTTAAGCAGTTATTTGCTCAGGTTACCAATCCACCGATTGATCCCTATAGAGAACAACTTGTCATGTCTCTTATGACTTTTATCGGAAGAGAGAGAAACCTCTTATCAGAAACGCCGGAACATTGTCGTCAGTTAAAGCTGGCTCATCCTATTCTGGCCAATGACGACATCTCCTATATCAGGAAAAATGACCAGAAAAACTTTACAGTTTCTACAGTCTCAATGCTATTTCAGATAACAGAGACAAAAAATGTTCTGGAAAATGCTATCGATAAACTCTGCAGAGAAGTTGAAGGCAGAATTGACGAAGGCTGTTCCATTATTATCCTATCGGATAGAGGAATTGAAAAAGAGTTTACAGCTATCCCGGCACTTCTTGCTGTGGCTGCAGTGGACCAGTATCTGATTGCCAGAGGAAAACGGCACCTGGCCGGACTGATCATTGAGACAGGTGAGGCTAGGGAAGTGCACCATTTTGCCACACTCATCAGTTTCGGTGCCAGTGCTATAAATCCCTATCTGGTTTTTGAAGCACTGACAGACCTTCAGAAAAGGGGATATGTCGCAAGTGATATTACAATTTCTCATGCCATAGAGCACTATATTCTGGCCGTAAAAAAAGGCCTCTTGAAAGTCATGTCTAAAATGGGCGTCTCAACAATACGAAGTTACCGCGGGTCAAAAATGTATGAAGCAATCGGTTTATCCGACAGCTTTGTAGAGAAGTACTTCAATGGAGTAACATCCAATGTCAGTGGTATCGGACTCGATCAGATTGAGCACGATGTGATTACGCGGCATAGAGCTGCTTTTGATCAATCCAATACCTATTCCAGGAGATTTGAAGCCGGCGGAAAATACAGTGCCAGATTAAAGTCCGACAGACATCTGTTTTCAGCAAAAGCGGTTGTGACCATGCAGAAAGCCGTCAGAACAAATGATTATTCTGTTTTCAAGGAATACTCTGATGAAATAAATGATAAGAGCCGCTCTATCAATACTTTGAGAAGTCTCTTCGCATTCAAAGCCGGGAAGCCGGTTTCCCTGGATGAAGTTGAATCAGAGAGCTCTATCGTTAAACGTTTTGTCTCTTCAGCTATGTCATTCGGTTCTCTCAGTAAAGAAGCTCATGAGACTATGGCCGTGGGGATGAACAGGCTCGGTGCCAACAGCAATTCCGGTGAGGGTGGAGAATCTGAAGAAAGATATACGAAGTTACCCAATGGGGATGACAGAAGGAGCCATGTCAAACAGGTTGCTTCCGGTCGTTTCGGTGTTGACAGCAGTTATCTATACAATGCCGATGAGCTGCAGATTAAGATGGCACAGGGAGCAAAACCCGGAGAAGGGGGACAGCTTCCGGGGTACAAGGTCAATGACACGATTGCAAAAGTCCGTCATTCGACTGCAGGAGTTATGCTTATATCTCCTCCTCCCCATCATGATATTTATTCAATCGAGGACCTTTCTCAGTTAATATTTGACCTGAAAAATGCCAATCCCGCCGCCAGGGTTTCAGTAAAACTCGTATCGGAAGCGGGAGTCGGTACAGTTGCCGCCGGTGTGGCCAAAGGTAAAGCCGATATGGTTCTTATCAGTGGAGGAGATGGTGGAACGGGAGCTTCTCCCCTTTCATCTATTAAATATGCCGGTTCTTATTGGGAAATCGGTCTGGCTGAAACTCAGCAGGTTCTGGTTATGAACAAGCTGAGGTCAAGGATAAGAATACAGTGTGACGGTCAGATGAAGACCGGAAGAGACATCGTTATTGCCGCTCTGCTCGGTGCTGAGGAATTCGGTTTCGGTTCAGCATCTCTTGTTGCGATCGGCTGTGTTATGATGAGAAAATGTCATACCAATGCCTGTCCCGTAGGAATAGCTACCCAAAGAGGTGATTTAAGAGAGCGATTCCCCGGAAAAGCGGAACATCTGGAAAACTTTATGATGTTTATTGCAAGGGAAGTTCGCGAAATTATGGCTGAACTGGGATTCAGAACATTTGAAGAGATGGTCGGCCATGTTGAAAGACTGGATATGTCTGATGCGATTGACCACTATAAAAAGAAAGGGCTGGATTTTTCCAAAGTACTCCAGGTACCGGAAGTTCCCGAGGGTGAAACGCTGTACTGTACTTCTTCACAGAATCACGATTTTTCTCTCTCTATAGATCCTGAACTGATAGAAAGAGCTAAGCCGGCAATTGATAACAAACAGCTGGTGAATATAGCCATGAATATAAAGAACTGTAACCGTACAGTCGGGGCCATGCTCAGTTCCCGAGTCACAGCCAAATACGGAGCCAAAGGGCTTCCCAACGATACGATTTCCGTTAAGTTTGACGGTAGTGCCGGCCAGAGTTTCGGCGCATTCCTGACAAAGGGGATAACTTTTGAACTGGAGGGAGATTCCAACGATTATCTCGGTAAGGGATTATCCGGTGGTAAGATCATTCTCTATCCTCCGGAGAAATCGACATTCAGTGGATACCGGAACATCATTACAGGTAATGTTAACCTTTTTGGAGCAACCGGTGGTGAAGTCTATATCAACGGTATCGCCGGAGAGAGATTCGCCGTGAGAAACAGCGGAGCAAAGGCTGTAGTTGAAGGTGTCGGTGATCACGGATGTGAATATATGACTGGAGGAACAGTGGTTATTATCGGAAAAACCGGAGTGAATTTCGCTGCGGGAATGAGCGGCGGAGTTGCTTATGTCTACGACGATAGTCAACTCTTTGATACAAGATGTAACTTGGATATGGTTGAAATTGAACCGCTTGTGGAAGAAAAGGATAAACAAGTCCTTTTCGATATGATTACGAAGCATGTGGAATACACAAATAGTAAACAGGGTAAAAGACTGTTGGAAAGTTGGGAGGAATCACTGCCCTTGTTTGTAAAAGTGATGCCTCAGGATTATAAAAAAGCACTGAGCAAGATTCTGGATCGGGAAACTATGAAATCAGATGGAGATACAGTAACCGAGGAGGTTTACTTATAATGGGAAAAACACTCGGATTTTTAGAATATAATAGAAAAGAACAGCAATATAGAGAAGTCTCTGAAAGACTGCAGGACTATAAGGAAGTGGCAATTAGTGCTTCGACTGATGATCTGGTTGATCAGGGAGGTCGATGCATGGAGTGTGGAACGCCGTTCTGTCACAACCTGGGTTGCCCTCTGGGGA
>JAEINM010000265.1 GCA_016342385.1 Spirochaetaceae bacterium
ACAACGCGCTTTGTCCCTCTTTCAACAGCGACTACTGAAGGTTCGCTGCAGACAATTCCTTTACCGCGTATATATATGAGAGTATTACAAGTTCCCAGATCGATTCCAATATCTGTTGATAGGGATTTAAACAATTTCTTAGCTGCCATTTACACTCCAATTTACTGACTAACCATATAATCTTCTGAGAGCACCTACATGCTTCGGATTGATTCTTGCTGTTTTATGCCACTCTGAACGAGCCTTAGGAATATCATTCAGGAAGAAATACACTTCTCCCAGTAGAAAGTGATAATTTTCATTACCTTTTTCCAGGCCAATCAATTCTAAAAGAACTGTTTCCGCTCTAGAGTAGTTTTTCATATCATAATAGAGATTCGCCAGTTGAAAAAGTCCTTTTTTTTTCAGTAGCTCATCTCTAGTCGTATCAATCATTAACTTAAGATATTTTTCACTCTCATCATACATTCTATTTCGGATATAGTCTTCTGATATTTTTAAATATAACATATCTGTAGCATTTATCTCTAAAGCTTTCAAATAAAAATTAATACTTTGATTATAATCTCCCAATAATGAATAAGCTTGCCCCATATACTCAAAACTATCATCATTGACATACCCGTCCTCTATTGATTTACCGAGATAAAATACAGCGAGATCAGAATAGTAGTAATTTTTATGTAAATAGGCTTTTCCAAGGATATAGTATATCCTCGATTTCATGGGAACATCTTCCTGCACCAGGACTTTTCTCAATAAAAATATAGCCCTATCCAACAAGGGGATAGCTCTTTCATTTGATACCTGGGAAACTCCTTTGTAGAAATAGGAAAAACCGCAATAAATCAAGGCTATTGTATCAAGAGGATTTTCTTCAAGCTCCTGTTCTGTAAGCTCAATTATTCTATCATAATCTCCGGACTCCCAAATAAGGGAGATATCAACACTATCAATTTGGGTTGTCAGATTCTGATTAAGACCGGCAGCTCCTTTGAAGAGAGCGAGAAGTGCGATCAGGAGAATTATAGTACTAGTTGGAATGACAAGATTCCTTCCAGTTTTTTTTGTCTGCTTTTTTGAGCGAATAGAAGTTCTCATAATACACCATAAAAAAGATAACAGGACTATAAGCCGGGTTCTGTAATCGATTGCCATCTATCTGACATTTCCGTTACCGGAAATGATACTAGCGATCTACCCGTAGAATAAGAACGAGAAATTCATCTACTGCTTGACCTTGCTCCTGATGAGGTTTACCATGCGCTTTCCCTTTCGGGAAAACCGGTGGGCTCTTACCCCGCCTTTTCACCCTTACCCCGATAATAAATTACCAGGGCGGTATATTTTCTGTGGCACTATCTGTTGGTTCATTAAAAACCACCCGGGCGTTACCCGGCATCATTCTCTATGGAGCCCGGACTTTCCTCTACTGAAATAGGCTGGTCGCAAGCAGACTTGCTGCTCACCTATGCAACCTTCAATCTGCAGCGGCAATCCGTCCTGTTATCATAAATTTTTACTCAAAATCATCATCAACAAGGTCAGCTAGTCCACCGACATCATCATTATCTTCATACACATCTTCATGAACTTCCGTCTGTTCACCGAAAAATAATATTCGGCTGCAGTATGGGCAAAAAAGGATTCCCTCTCCAGCTCTCACATCATTGACAAACTGTCCGGGCAGCATCATATGACAACCAGTACAAACACCATTAATAACAGGAACAATACCTAGACCTGACTTATTCTTAATTATACGCTCGAATTTAAAGAGAATATCCTCATCCATTCCGGGAATGATGGCTTTTTCCTCGTCCACAAGGCTATCGAGCTGTACCTGCTTTTCCTGGCTCTCAGCTTTGATTTTATTATCTTCTTCTTTTAATTCCTCTTCTTCAGAAGCAATCATCTCTTCATCTTTCTTGAGTTGCCCCGTCATCTCTTCGAGGTTTCTTTCCTCTTTCTGGATTTCCCTTCTGAAGAACTGTTCTTTTTCAGTTGCTGATTTAATCTCTTTTTCAAGGGCTTCATATTCTCGTTGAGTAGAAATCACATCCATCTTCTTTTCACTGTCTTCTCTCAGCTTTTCAGCCTCAGCCAGTTCCCGTTTAAGGTTGAGAAGATTAGCTTTCGTCATTTCAAATCTTTCATTACTTTCTATATATGACTTTTTCAACCTGTTCAAGAGCTCTTGCTTTTTCGCCAGAGCTCTTGGTATTTCATGAATTTCATGTTCCAGTTCAAATTTATTTGATAAAATATCCTGCAACTGTTGTAATTTTTCAAATGTACTCTGCATATGATAAAAACCCCTTAATTTTCTAAATAATCTTTAAGCCGTCTGCTTCTTTTCGGATGCCTTAAGCGTCTTAAAGCTTTAGCTTCAATCTGTCTGATTCTCTCTCTGGTTACATTAAAATACAATCCAACTTCTTCCAGTGTCAATGAGTAACCGTCCTCCAGACCGAATCTCATCTTTAAAACTTCCTGCTCTCTGGGAGGAAGTGTTTCCAAAACATCCTGTAACTGCTCCTGCAGGATAGTAAAAGCCGTCTGATTCTCCGGATTTTCCACTACTTTATCTTCAATAAAATCACCAAGCAGAGAATCTTCTTCTTCACCTATTGGCGTCTCAAGAGAAATCGGTTCTCTGGCGACATTCTTGACAGATTTGACTCTGGCAACTGTCCATCCCAATTTTTCAGCGATCTCTTCATCTGTCGGTTCTCGACCTTTCACCTGCATAAGCTGCCTTGATTCCCGTACAACTTTATTAATCTGCTCAATCATATGCACTGGAACTCTGATTGTTCTGGCCTGGTCTGATATCGATCTGGTAATGGCCTGTCGAATCCACCATGTAGCATAAGTCGAAAACTTATATCCTTTTCTGTATTCAAACTTTTCAACGGCCTTTATCAGACCTATATTTCCTTCCTGAACAAGATCAAAAAAATGAAGTCCTCTGTTAGTGTATTTTTTGGCAATACTGACAACAAGTCGAAGATTGGCCTTTATCAATCTGTCCTTGGCACTTTTCATCATAATGCGACCGCGATCAATATCATCTGCTTTTTCCAGAATCTCTTCTACAGAAGTATCAAATTCAATCTCAAGATCACGTATATTTTTTTCCGCCACCTGTACCAGTCTTATCTGCTCTTTGATTTCATCGGCTGTCAGACCGAGATCATCTTCAATTTCTTTTCTTTTAGAACTGGAGGCAAGACCTCTACCAAGAGATCGAATCTCACGCATATTATTGACACGAAGAATTCTTTCAATTTTTTCCTGTATTTTAGTATTCTTTTTTATCTTACTGGCCGCGTCTACATATTTTTCTGAAAAAGAAAGGATTTCTTCCTGATGCATGTCTATCTCAGAAATAAAATTCATCAATTCCACTTTTTCCTTCTGAAGATTCTCATCAGATAAGACATCGCCATCTGTTGCGACGACTTTCTGTTTCATCTCGAAGTATTGTTTCAATATAGACATGATGGCTTTCAGAGGTTCTCTATAGTACTGATTTAGTCTTCTTCGTTCAGAGAGCATTTCAGAAATTTCTTTCTTGGAGAGACCCATGTTGTGAGGATCATCTTTTGAAAAAGCTCTATGTGCTAAATCATAGAATTCCGCAATGATCATCCCTGAATCTTTAAGAATACTCTTTATAATATTTTCGCCGTCTTCCATCTTCATGGACAACTCAACTTCCTGCTCAGCTGTTAGGAGATGTTCCTTTCCAATTTCTCTCAGGTATAAACGAATGGGATCATCTATGGAAGTTTCTTTTTCATTAACCACCATTTTCTTCTTTTCAACAGGAACAATCTCATCGAGGTCTTCCTCTTCTTCCTCATCCTCATCCAGATCGAGAGATGGCATCACGATTGACTCATCATCTTCTGCAACAGCAGGGACGGCAATAGGAGTAGAATCAAAACCGTCGAGATCATCATCTATGACATGATCATCTTCTTCGTTTATTTCCCCATCAATAGAGATTTCGACATCGTCTTCGTCTTCGTCTTCGTCATCGTTATCTTCTGCGATATCGACAGAATCTCCTGCGAAAGATTCATTAACTGCAAGAGATGTTTTATCACTTTCATCGTGATCCTCTTCCAGAACTATATTATTCTGCTCTAAGAGTGAGATTACTTCTTCAATCTTGTCTGAATTCGTAATGTCCTCAGGCAGGAAGTCATTAACTTCATCATAAGATATCCGCTTCTTCTTAGCTGCATATTCAAGCAGCTTAATAATAGCGGGATCAGTCTTGATATCTGTCATCGACTATCACCTTTTAAAATCTTCTATTTTTTTATCCAAAACAAGCTTTTCAGATATCAATCTTCCCAGCTCATCGCTTGAAGTTAATTCACTGGAATTAAAAGTTTTTATCTTCAATTCCAACTCATTCCTGCTATAAACCATATTTCTCAATATTATGGTTTTTACAGAATCACGAATCACCTCTTCCGGATTGATAAGAAATTGGGATGATGAAAGCTTTTCAACAAGAAGAGTTTTCAGACTCCCCTCTCCCAGACGCATCAGTAGTGATTCAACAGAAACTTCTCCTGCATCCTCACAATCCAGAATAGCTCTATATAATAGAGCTGCATTCTTATCCTTTAAGTCATCGACGCCTAGACTGCTAGATATTATATTAAAATAATCTCGATTTGCAGCTCCGGCAAGCATTAGATACAATTCATCTGAAATTTTTATGATCTCTTCTTTCTTTTCTACACCGCGACGGACTGGAACTTTTTTTTGGCGCAAAAAATCACTCAGTATGGATTCTTTTCCAATACCGAGCTTTTCAGCCAGCTTGTTCAGACACACATCGCGCTTAACGTCAGATCTTATAGAAGTTATATAAGGGAATAATTCTCTTACAGTTCTCTCCATTCCTTCAGGTGTTTTTATATCATTTGCCTCTTTCGCACATTTAAAAAGATACTCAAAACTAGTTATAGGACATTTCACTATTTTTTGCAACATTTCAGGACCATCTTTTTCTATAATATCTGCAGGGTCAGTTCCCGAAGGAATTTCAGCAACAGAAACATCCAGTCCAATATTTTCACATATAATTGACGCTTTGGCAGAAGCTTTTTGTCCAGCTGAATCTCCATCAAAAACTATGACTCCAGAATCGGCATATCTTTTGAGCAATTTTGCCTGATCCGGAGTAAAAGAGGTTCCCAAAGGAGCTACGGAATTTTTAATACCAGCCTGATGTAGAGCCAGAACATCGACATTCCCCTCACAGAGAACAAATGTCCTGGTTTTCCTTATTTGTTCAAATGATTTTGATATTCCGAATAATTGTGATCCTTTGTGAAATAGAATTGTCTCCGGGGTATTTATATATTTAGGTCCCCGATTTCCCAGCTCTCTTCCACTAAAGCCGATAACTTCATCTCGAATAGAGAATATGGGAAAAACTAATCTATTGGAAAAAAGAGGATATTTTTCGTAATTTCTGGAGAATAATCCACTTTCTTTTAAAAACTCATCTGAATAGTTTTTCTTTTTCAGAAAATTGTACAACCATTTGATATCATCTGGAGCAAATCCCAACTGAAAAGTTTCAGCAATCTCATCACTGATCCCACGGGATGAAATATATTCCCTGGCAGCTTCAGCACTGGCACTATTCTTTAAAATGTGTTGAAAACTTCCACAAACCCGCTTATACAGCTCCAGCATGGCTTCTCTTTTCCCTGTAAACTCCGGATCGGGATTTTTTTCAAGCTCTAAATCTATTCCTGCTTTTTTGGCGAGCATCTGAACAGCATCGACAAATCCGAGCTTCTCAATCTCCATTATAAAATTGATAGCTCCCCCCCCCTTCTGACAACCGAAACACCAGCAGATTTCTTTTGATGGAGTGACAGAAAATGATGGCGTCTTTTCATCATGAAAGGGACACAGCCCCCAGTATTGACCGCCTTTTGGCTTAAGAGTGACATATTCTGAAACGAGATCCACAATATCAATCTTATCTTTAATTTCCTGGATCTTCTCTTCAGGAATTATCATCAGTTTTTACTTACTCCTGAAATTATTTATATAGTCAGCTCTTGCCTGAAGGTGATCACCATAATTTTTTGAAAAGATATG
>JAEINM010000266.1 GCA_016342385.1 Spirochaetaceae bacterium
CCCTGCATGAAAAAAAAATTGGAATAGCTCCTATTTAAAGACATGGGTTTAAGATCTGCACCGACAACAAGACCTCTTCCCTTTGTTAGTTTTAAGGCATACATTGTCCAGCTTCCAGGAGAGGCTCCCACATCGATTATTTTATATCCGGGACGGATGACATTAAACTTATTCTGAATCTCTTCAAGCTTGTATACAGACCTTGCGGGATACCCCTCTTTTCTCGCTTTTTCAGCGTAAAAATCCGGTTTTTCTCTCTTTGCCATGACGACTCCTTGACTCATACAGATCTCTATTAGAGACTCTTAATATGAACCATAATAAAGAAAGATTAAAAAAAATAGAAGATGTTCTCATGAGAACTATGCCTGAAAAAAGTAGTCGGTCCTGGATAATTGATGCCGCAGGAGAAGGCACCGATGCCCTTTCGGAGACCACAGCTGACATTTTTAACGCACCGGGACTGGAATTGCTCGGCAGGGGTGGAAAGAGATGGCGTCCCCTGGTTATGGTTCTTATGGGAGAAGCCGCCGGCGGATCATCTTTAATATACCAGTTGACCCCGCTTGTTGAGCTGCCTCATAATGGAAGCCTTATAGTCGATGATATTGAAGATAAATCGGAGGAGAGAAGGGGTGGGAAATCTGTTCACCTCATATATGGAGATGATCTCTCCATAAACGGGGGAAACTTTATGTATTTTCTACCGACTTTTCTGATCGATAAATGCAGCCTTTCCCCCCAATTAAAATATCGCCTTTATTCCGCTTATTCTCTGGCTATGAGACGGCTTCACTGCGGACAGGGAATGGATATTCAGTGGCATAACAATCACGATTACATTCCCGGTGTGGAAGAATATTTACAGATGACAAGGTTTAAAACAGGCTGTCTTTCTTCTCTCGCGGCAAAAGTGGCTATGATAGAAGCCGGAGCCGATGAGGAGAGGGAAAATCAGGCCGGACAGATCTGGGAAGATATAGGAGTGGGATTTCAGATCCTTGACGATGTCATGAATCTGAGCAAAGGAAATCCCGGAAAAATGCGGGGTGATGATATTGTAGAAGGGAAAAAGAGCCTGCCCATGATCCTCCATTGTGCTTCCAGACCCGGGACTGTAGAAAAGATAAGAGAACTCTTTGATCAGGCCGGATTAGAAAATACCGTCCGGAGTACAGATGCTGTAGAGAAGGCTATTAATATGATGGAGGAATCGAACTCCATTCATAAAGCCGGAGAAATGGGATTAGAAATGTTGAATAAAGCCAAAACACAATTGAATAAACTATTTCCCTGTAAGGAAAGCACAGAGTTAATGATTGGTGTTATCGATAGTTTTATCGAGAAGATGTTGTAGTTTATCAGTTAGACAAGATTATTCCTGATTATGAAACAGACATGTTGATTGATGTCATTGCAATTGCAATCAGTCATAAAAAATCAGAGAATTAAATATATGGTAAAAATAAAATATGGCAGAATATGCCGTTGATGTGTTCATTTATATAAATAAAAACCAAATAATCCAGGATTCGTGATACATTTTTTATTGAGTTGATATACAGGAGTAATTGTTGAACTATACAGATATGAGGGAAGTCAATAGCGAAGAGGTGAAAACTCTTTTCCGTGAAAACAGCGAGTATTCCTGCACACTTCCTTTTGCATCGAGAGATTCAGATATATTCCTCTCCCAGATTTTAAGATCTGTGCTGGAGGAGTTAGATCAGGAAGATCTTTTCCCTCACCTTGAGTACACAGTCAATGAACTGTCAATGAATGCCAGCAAAGCCAATACTAAAAGACTCTATTTTAAAAAGAACAAACTGGATATACAGAATTTGTCAGATTATGAAGAGGGGATGAAAAACTTTAAAGAGGATGTTTTCAAGGATTTCAAAAGTCTGGAACAGGAACATATCGATAATAATTGTTTTGTGAATGTCAAATTTGTAACAGTGGGAAAAGAGCTTAAGATACAGGTTATCAACAATAGTCCGCTAATAGAGGAAGAGTATAAGCGCATCTCTCTCCGTTTAAAAATGGCCCATAAATTCACTAATCTTCAGGAAGTTATGGAGCACGGTTTTGATACGGCAGAAGGTGGCGGAATCGGATTGATCATGCTTGTTCTCATGCTTCGCAAGCTGACTCTGAGTGAAAGGGCACTGTCTTATCAGAATGAAGGAAGCTGTTCCATCACAACCGTCAACATTCCTTTACATATGCTTTCTAAGGACCACAGTGTTATAATTGCCAGGGAAATATCAGAAGAACTTTCTCAAATGCCACAGTTTCCCAGTAGTATTATCAACCTCCAGAATGAACTGAGAAACCCCAATTGTTCATTTGATTCTATTGCTCAGACAATTCGGTCAGATTCCAGTCTTTCTGCCGGGATCCTGCGTATAGCTAATTCTCCTGTTTACAGATTTAACAAAAATATTACAGACATTACAGTCGCAGTCAGTTCAATCGGTCTACTGGGTGTCAAAGCTGTTTTATACAATTACGGCGTTAATCAGATTTTATACAAAAGATACAATCATAAGGTGATAGAGGAAATAAACAATCATTCACATCAGGTTGCTCTGATCGCCAGTTTTCTGGGACGGTATAAAAAACTCGACAGACTTGTCGAGGATATATATGTCGCCGCATTATTACATGATATGGGAAAAATCATTATTAATGCCTTAAGCGGAGATCTGGAAAAAAAACTTGAAATGATCTGCTCAGAAAGGCATATTTCCATATCTGTTCTCGAGGATCTCACAGATGGTTACAGCCATCCTCTTATTGGTTCGGAAGTGGCAAAGATGTGGAATTTCCCTGAAAAGTTTATTAATGCCATCGCCTACCATCACAATCCCATAGAAGTCGATGACCAGTACAAAGTGATGACTTACGCCATCTATCTGGGCAATCAGATTTACTACTACATGAAAGGGCAGCATGATTTTTTTGATATCAATTTTATGGTACTGAGTTTCTTCGGTCTTGAGCAGGAGGAGCAATTCGATGAATTTATTATTTCTTTTAAAATGGACGGTATTTAAATCTTTATCTTTTCACCTCGGGTAGAAAGGGAGGAGCTATTAAACTTTTCCCATGCATAAATTCATATTTCAGTTTACACTGTTACTATGGATAAGATATTGCAGCACGGAAAAAGGATCAGCTGGAAGGATTTATCCAGGTTATTTCCGGCAAATCCTGACGAAGCAGAAAAATCCAGATCCCTTTTTATTTTCTATGAGAAAAATGGATATGTTAATCAGGGTGAATTGTCTCCCGGGTCATCTGGTAAAGCCGTCATAATTGATTTTTTCTATAGATTATCGCTTCTTCGCTCAGCGGAAAGCCCTATTCACAGAAAGAAAAAGGCCTCTTGGATCCACGAACGGGATTTTACCTATTTCAACCACAGGATTTTACCTCTAATTGATGAGTTTCCTCTTTTTGCACAATTATCTGCTCTTCCTGCCATGCGGATTAGTGCGGTCATTTTTGCCCCCTTTACAAGCAATAGAAAAAAAGAGATCAATACTGTTGATAGTCATTCGGTAATCTGTGATGATTTTTGTGATTCAGATCTACTGGAAAAAGGTATTTCCCGGGAAGAGCAGTTTCATCTGTTGATCGAAGCCGTTCATCTACTGGGAAAATGTGTGGGATACAGCCTCGATTACAGGGTGGATCGTTTTGCAGTACCCGTCCTTCGCCGGCCCGATCTCTTCCGCTGGATAGATGTGAATTCCATTCAATCCTATCGGGAAATGCTGACAGAAGCTCAACAGAACGAGATCGTCAGAAAAATTAATAATATTGTTAATGACTATCTGGGAAAATTGAGCACTGGACCGACAGGGGAAGACTACAATCAAATTCGAAAATTACTCAAGGATGCCGGATACTGGACCATTCCCTCCTGTTGTAGTAACTCCGATCAGCTGCCGTCCTATGATTCTTCTGATAAAGGATCTTTTCCAGTTTTCCGGGGGGGAGATGAAAATTTAACATCTTTTAAATTCTATATGAATCCCGGTGGTGCCGTCAACGGTGCTGCTCTGGATTATTACAGTTCCCTATACATTAAATGGCGGGATAATTTCTCTTTTGATTTTATTAAATTCCAGGGAATTGATTATGCTGATGATGAAAAAATGAGAAAAGCCGACTGTCCTTCTCTCGATATGATCAGAAAAGTCATCAGGAAAACAATGGGGAAAATCAGTCATACGGGAATTGTCGGTTCACTGTGTAAAAATCCTGAAACAATGCTGGCTTCGGGGTTTAATACGATTTTTTACCACGACTCCAGTTTTTCCGTTGATCACCGCTTTATGGATCGCAATTTCAACCTGAATACCTATCTTCTGGAAATTAACAGAAAGAAGAGAAAGCAGTTGTCCATTGTGCTGCATGGAGGTCTTTATAGCGAAGATATAATCAGGCGGGTGTTTATTTCCCGGTTTTTAAACTGCAATGATTCCTATAGACCAAAGTATGAAATCTGGAACAGCATGACTGATGACAGACTCTATAATATGATAGAGAATTTGTATACGCGGTATAGGGAGTTTGTCCGTAAAGGCCAGATTGTAAAACACTATACCGATGAAAAAGTCTCCTGGTGGATTGTTCGACACGGGTCAAATCTGCTGATTCCTGTTGTATCACTGGACAACCCAGAAGAGCAGAATCCCGGTAACCTTCTGATTGATTACTCCGATGTCATCTCTTCATCCAGAGTGCTGTCTGTTCTGGAATATGACTTTACTTCATCGGGAGGGAATCTGTTTCTCTGCGGAGATGATAAAATCCACTGTGAAGATCTGCCCTACAGAGGTTTTCGTCTGTTCTCAGTTCAGTAGAAAGCTTGCTTTTTTTTGATTATGAAACTATTTTAAAGTATGTTCAATCAGCCAAAAGGGATAAGAAAACCCTTCCCCCACAGAGATCTCAATATTACATTTATATTAATAGGAATAAATATTTTTATTTATTTTATTACAATGCTATCTCCCCGGTCAGGTGTCTATCTGGCATTAAACCCCGGTACATTTATTCAATATAAATTCTTCTGGACTCCTGTCACCTATATGTTTACACATGGAGGAATGTCTCATATCATTTTTAATATGCTTGGTCTGTTCTTTTTCGGTCCTCATCTGGAACAGCGTATGGGAAGCTGGGAATTTCTTACCTTTTATATGGTAAGCGGAATCCTTTCCGGTTTATTTTCTCTTATCTTCTACCTTCTGGCAGGAATAAATGTCTTTCTCATCGGTGCTTCGGGAGCCATTTTTGCTGTACTGCTGGCTTATGCCGTATATTTTCCCAATGCTATTGTCTATCTGTTTTTTGTCATTCCCGTCAAAACTAAGGTCATGGTTCCTCTTTTCGCTGGGATCGAGTTGTTTCAGGAAATTTTTGGAATGAATGGTGGAATCGGACATTTGACACATCTCGCTGGTTTTGTCATTGCCTTTTTCTATTTTATTATTCGGCTGGGGGTAAATCCCATCAGCTCCTTTAAAGACTCTGGAAAGTCACCCTGGCAGTAAATATTTTGAAAAAAAGAATCCTGATCCCCTTATTTCTGATTCTCAGTGGTTTTTCTCTCATAGCAGACACTTACCTATACGGAGAGTTTATCTACAACCTGAATGTTGATTTCAGGAGTGATCCCTTTCCCGGTATGACGACAGATGACTTTGAAAGCAAACCGGGAGAGGAATATGAGGAAGAGGTTATAGAGAATCTTCTGGAAGAAGCCAGATGGGTTTTTTCCGCCATGATTTATGGATTGAAAATTACATATACACCCTCTGATATCAGCCGTTCTGTAGAACAGTTTTTCGAAGTGGAACTTCTGGCAGAGATTAAACGGGGAGATCACCGGCTGGTAGTCTATGACACATACCTTGAGGATAATCTCTATCATCTGTTTATAAGATACAGTCTCGATACTTATCAGAATAGAAGACTGGAAT
>JAEINM010000267.1 GCA_016342385.1 Spirochaetaceae bacterium
GGGCTGTGAAACAGAAATTGGTTCTGATTATATAAAGATAACGGGAAAACCCATGACCGGCTGTCCCCTTGATCTGAATGCCACCCCCGATGCCCTGCCCGCCCTGGCGGCGACAGCCTGCTATGCCGAAGGAGAAACTCATCTGGCGAATGTCCCTCAGGCGAGGATGAAAGAAACAGACCGCATTGATGTCATGACAAAAGAGCTGCGAAAAATGGGTGCTGACATTACTGAACTGGGCGATGGAATGATTATCAGAAAAAGCCCTCTTACCGGAACTGATGTAAAAGGTCACGGAGATCATAGAGTGGTTATGGCCTTAGCCATAGCAGCCCTTCAGTCGGAAGGCACGACAAGAATCGATACAGCCGAAGCGGTCGATATAACTTTCCCGGGTTTTTTTCAGAGACTGAATGACGTAAGAGAATAGAAATCTTCGTATAAATGCTATAATGCTATTAATAGCCGGAGGTTTAGATGTCAAAACCGAAAGAAAAACATAAAAAACACTATACTTATGCTCAGTATAAAAACTGGCCCGAAGAGGAACGGTGGGAACTGATAGATGGGGAAGCATACGATATGAGCCCTGCACCGGGAATATCCCATCAAAGAATTTCGAGAGAGATATCAGGATTAATATATAATTATCTCAACGGTAAAACATGTGAAGTCTTTATTGCCCCCTTCGATGTATTCCTTCCCAAGCAAAATGAATCGGAAAACGACTATATTAAAGAGCCTTCTCCCAAATACAATCGATAAACCAGAGCAATAAAAAAACCTGCCGATCGGCAGGTTTTTTATTTTCCCTCACCCTGTCTCTCCCAGAGGGAGAGGTGAAAGAGAATTGTATGATACTAGAAATGCAGTTTTACCAGAAGGGCTCCACCGATATCATCAAATGACTGTTTGAACTGAAATTCTCCAAAGACTTCGAGGAACAAGAGGTCCACACCGGCACCCAGAGCAAAGTATTCTCTATAGTAGTGTGCTCTTAAATTAATAAAGCTCAACAGTTCCAGTTCGGCACCAAATCTCATATGGTTTAAAAATCCCTGAAAATCCTCAGGTCTTGTCTCTTCTCTGAACAGTCCGATAAAGTCATAATAGTCAACACTGAGAGAAGGTGCCAGCAATTTCCCGCTTCCGATCTTTGGAGCCCAGGTTATACCGAAATCCAAGTCCAGGTCAAATTCATAAGTGGACTCAATTTTATGCTTTGCTCCTCCATTCATTAAATCTTCCAGTGTTGTGGTCCCATTATAGACATAGGTTCCGATGAGATCGGTCATGACGGCACCAACTGTCAGGCTGGGAAGAAGATGGTAGGCTGCACCGACATCGATACCCCAGGCATAACCGTAATACATAGTTCTGCTCATAATATCGCCGATATCCTCGATAGAAACACCACCTGTTGCCGTTACATCTCCTAAAAAGGCGAAATCTGCGCTTACACCCAGCGCCAGCTTTTCACTCAGATTGAAACCGAATCCAGCTTTTATTCCCGATTCTACTACGAGAGTTTCAAATCCCATTTCCGCAGCACTCAGGACAGAGTAAACATTCGCATAACCACCAAGTCCAAAACCTTTTATCAATGTTCCCACTTTGGTCGTGAATTCGACGCTTGCCTTTATATTGGACATGGCATTATCGATAATTTCTTCCTGGTGCTCTGCAGCATTATCACCGAGGAGTATAGCATCATCTACATCGATTTCACCTCCCTCTTCAAAATACTCTTGTATTTCTTCGGGAGACATCCCGTCCAGGACTGTTCCATCGGTGAGTAAATCGGTTGATTCCTGATCCAGATTATCAACAAGAAGATCGACTATTTCCTCTGCTTCTTCAGGTGTCATATCTTCATTGACATCTGGAGGAGAATTCAGAGTATCAGAAGAGTCCATCATAAGCTGTATAGCTTCAATCGTGCTTTTTTTCGCTTTGACTCCGGCTTCAATGTCCCAGGTAAAGATATTAGTCTGCCCAGCCATACCTGCGGGATTGACAAAAAGAGATTCGAACCCGCCGGCTTCACCCACAAAGGGAACATAAGAGGTTTTACTGACCTCAAACCATCTTGTCTGGGCTGTAACTGAAACAGCCAGGGAGATGATAAATACGCTTAATATAATTTTTTTCATTCTTTCCTCCGGGAAATTAGATATTTTTTACATTTTTAAATTCATTCTAAACTATGCAATTTGCATGCCATATATATTTAACAAGCATCAGACTGCATTCTGTCACCCTAAGAGTTTTTTTAACTTATGGGATGTATCTTAAAATATACTACATAGTATATGGAATTACTAATATCTGCAGAAATTATATCTGTTTCTGCTGCGACAGAAAATCCAGATAGTCCCGTCTGGTCAGAATTCCCTGTATATTCTTCTCTTGATCGACAACCGGTATATGCCCGATATGATGCTTATTAAATATCATTTCAATCTCTCGAATTGAAGCATTCTTTTCACTTGTGTATACTTTTTTGGTCATATACCCCTTGACCCGAGAATGCATCTGCTGAACCTTTCTGGCTTTACTGATATCCCGTAAAGTAATGAATCCACTCAGTTTCCCCCGGTCATCCTCAACAGGAGCCCCTGTGTGATTTATCTCTTCCAGATAAAGAGACGCTTCCAGAATAGTCATGTTTTCATTAATGGTCAGAACATTAACAGTCATTAAGTCTTCTGCATTTATAGCAGGCAGCAGTTCCGAAGATAAATGGAAAAGGAATTCATCGATAATAAATATTCCGAATTTCTTTTTTAACAGCGCAGACCCGGCACGGCTATGCCCGCCTCCTCCCCAGTCTCCCAATATGGGAAGCATATCAATGGCCTCTTTTCTACTCCGTCCGACAATAAGAGTATTTCCCGAGTCACAGAAACCGATTATTCCGAAGATCGCATCACAGTGTTCTATTTCAAAGGCCTTCTCTATAACAGCAGCCATTCCATTCACCTGTTCCTCCAATTCCATATAGACAATGGCGATCGAATGACCATGAACATTTTTTATGCTCAGATTGTTCAATACCTGATGAAAAAGAGTCACCTGATACTCTTCACTGAGCTTGCTCAGAAATTTCATGGCAATATTTTTATTGGCACCCATTTTCATAAGCCATGCCGCTGCGGTAAAATCCATCGGATCCACATTCTGATGGGTAAAATTTCCCGTATCGGCAAAAATTCCGCACAGGGCTATGGTAGCGTCATTGGCGGTTATCTCAATATCCTTCTCAATAAGTTTTTCACAGAGAAATGTTGTATTGGAGCCATAGGTACATTCATGAAGTGTCGCTCCCGGAATATCCAGAGAATCATTGACGTGATGATCATAAATATCGATCTTTCCCTGCCATTCCTCTCCCAGCCGATCGAAATACTCACGAACCCTCTTTCTGGATCTGGTATCAAATACCACAACATGTTCCACAACTGCATCTTTCAGCTCGAGGGGATTAATGAAGCCCAAATGATTCTGATAGAGATTGTAGAGATTATTGGCAATGGGGTGTATCAGTCTGCTTTTAACAGGTATATATCCGGGAAATAAATATCGAGCCATGACTATGGATCCGATACAGTCGAGATCCATATTTGTATGACCCAGTAATATGTTCATAAACATTAACTCCTGTTATTAAAGTATCAGATGAGCAGATCGTAATTTCAAATTGCGATCTATAAATTAATGAATATGAAAATGTATTACAGGGAATTATACGGGAGAGTAACAAACGGTATGGAATGGTCGCGACCATTCCATACTATATGTTTATAATGCTTTAGACATAACCCTGTTCAGTCTCCTGGCAAATTCCGCAGGATCCTTCAAAGGTACACCTTCAACCATCAGAGCCTGATCGAGCAGAAGTCTGCTGGCATCGTTAATCAGTTCATCATCACTAGTGCTTTCAAGTTTCTTAACGATTTCGTGATCGGGATTAATCTCGAGTATGGGTTTCACTTCAGGCATCTCTGTCTGGCCCATAGACCGCAGCATCTGCTGCATTTGAGCTGTGGGATCATTTTCATCGACAACAACACAGGATGGTGATTCATGAAGTCTGCTGGAAGCCACAACATCTTTAACATCCTCACCTAGTGCCGCTTTTATTTTTTCTAGAAGGGGCTTAATCTCTGTTTCCTTCTTTTCATCCTCTTCTGTTTTCAGATCATCCATAGAACCTGATTTATTCACAGCTTTCAGTTCAGATTCTTTGTACATATTGATCATAGGAGCGACGATTTCATCAATCTCGTCATCCATAATCAGAACTTCAATATCTTTACTTTTATAGGCTTCGAGGAGAGGAGAGTTTCTCAGCATCTTTTCATTGTCACCGGTAATAAAGTAGATCCCTTTCTGATCGATCTGCATTCTGTCTTTGTATTCGGCTAGACTTGTCCAGCCGTCCACTTTGGTAGACTTGTATCGAACCAGTTCAAGAAGTTCATCTTTATTGGCAAAATCCGAGTAGACACCCTCTTTTAAAGGCCTGTTATACTGTTGGATAAACTCAGTATATTTTTCCTTATCTTTGGAAAAATTCTTCAGCTCCGAAAGAATCTTTTTGACTGAACCATTTTTAATATTCGTCATAATTTTATTCTGCTGAAGAAGCTCTCTGCTCACATTTAGAGGAAGATCTTCCGAATCGATAATACCCTTGATAAACCTCAGGTAGGTAGGCAGAAGCTCTTTTTCATCATCAGTAATAAAGACTCTTCGCACATAGAGTTTAACACCGGGTTTATAGTCGGCATAAAACATATCCATAGGTGCCTTTTTAGGAATATAGAATAACGTTGTATATTCCAGAGTTCCTTCGGCTCTGGTATGCATTTTCAGCATAGGCTCATCATTATCTCCGGTGATGGTCTTGTAAAACTCATTGTAATCTTCATCGGACAGTTCCGATTTGGATTTCTTCCACAGGGCCGAAGCAGAATTGATCTGCTCTATTTTATTTTCTTTAATCTCTTTTCTATCATCACCTTCACCTTCAAAAGACTTTGACTCATAATGGAGAAAAATCGGAAAGGCAATGTGGTTGGAATACTTCTTTGTAATCTGTTCCAACTGCCATCTGTTGTCGTATTCACTCCCTTTTTCGTTGAGATGCAGAATAACTTTCGTCCCATGAGATTCCATTTCTTTTTCTACAAGTGTGTAACCGCTTTTTCCATCACTTGTCCAGCTCCACCCTTTCTCTTCACCGGCTTTTCTGGTGAGAACCTCTACTTTATCGGCAACCATAAAGATTGAGTAGAATCCGACTCCAAACTGTCCTATGAGGTTTGAATCTTTGACTTTATCACCAGACATCTGACTCAGAAAGTTTTTTGTTCCTGAGCGGGCAATCGTTCCGAGGGATTCTTCCAGATCCTTATCATTCATTCCTATACCGTTGTCGGAAATAGTTAATACCTTATGGTTCTCTTCATCAATAACAATATCAATTCTTGGATCAAAAGTGATATTTTTGTAGTTTTCATCGGCTACGGTCAGATATTTTAATTTATCCAGTGCATCCGATGAATTTGAAATTAACTCTCTTAAGAAAATTTCGCTGTGAGAGTATAGTGAGTGAATAAGCAGATGTAATAACTGGTCTACTTCTGTCTTAAACTTTTTCTTCCCCATAATTATAAGGCTCCTTATTGCAGTTCAGTTTTCAAACGGATTCCTCTGAAGAATGCTCTTTAAGCACTTCAGGTGCGGAATGTTTTTAAACTGTTTCGATTATATGAGAAGAAAAATAACAATATTTTTTTAAAAGGGCAATTCATATTATCTTGAAAAAAAAGAAAAGGTGTTCAATACTTCCCATATGGACGACGAAGACCCTTTTTTATACAGCAGGCCTCCATCCTCCGAAGCTTACTTCGGGAATGAAGGCTTTGTTTTCTCCGCGGCTTACCGCAATTTCTGCGAACACAGAGACCCAACGCTA
>JAEINM010000268.1 GCA_016342385.1 Spirochaetaceae bacterium
GGGGCTGAGACAGTCGCTGGAAGTTATCAGAGGAAATAAAATCCGTAGTTTCCTTACCATGCTGGGGATAAATTTCGGAGTGGGATGCCTTATTGCCATATCCATAATAGGTCTGGCGTTCAGGGATTCAGTCAACTCGGAAATGGGTCGCTATGGATCGACACTTTTGTGGATACAGAGCAACTGGTCAGCTTATGCCAGCTATGAAAAAAGGACATTTCTGACAGAGAGGGACAGGTCCTATTTTGAAACAGCCCTCCCCGGACTGATAAGCAGTGAGTCTATATTTGATGCCTCCTATACTGTTTCACACAAAGGAAATGCCGCCAGAACGACAGTTATGGGTGTGGAAAAGCCCCATTTTGATATGTTTTCCATCGCCCTTGATAAAGGTCGTTTCTTTATGGATGATGATATTCAGTTTAAGAGTTCCGTTTGCGTTTTAAGACCCGATATAGCCGGGACACTTTTCCAGGGAGAAGATCCTCTGGGGCAAATGATCACCATTGATGAGAAAAACTTCACCGTAATCGGGATCACCGAACGAATGGGGCAGGGATTTATCAGCGATGGTTCTGACAACAATACGGTATTCGTCAGTCAGGATTATATTTCATCGCGGATTTGGGGAGGACGGGACATAAAATACTGGATTCTGATCATGAAGTTTGATACTCAGGAGAGTGTCGATATTGCTCAGGAGAGGATGATTCATTATCTGAATAATAAGTATGGGAAAATCAGAGGAGAGGAGCGTTTCAGAATAGAAAGGCTCGATACCTATATAGGCATGGTGGATAAAATCCTTAATATAATCACAGTTCTTGTTCTGGTTATTGCCATTATCTCTATTGTTGTCGGAGGGTTGGGGATAATGAATATTATGCTTGTTGCTGTCACAGAGAGGACAAGAGAGATCGGAATACGTATGGCTATCGGTGCGACACCTAAAGACATACTGGTCCAGTTTGTCATTGAGGCCGTTTCCCTCTGTCTTATCGGAGGAGGAACGGGAATTATATTCGGTGCGTCCCTGGCGGCCCTTGCCTGTTCCATTCTCCAGTGGGAATTTATGATTTCCCTGTCTATTGTTCTGGGTGCCCTGTTTATATCCACTTCAATCGGTCTGATTTTCGGAATCTATCCCTCATATAAAGCTTCACAGTTAATGCCCATTGAAGCCTTGAGATCGGAAGTGTAGCCTATGTTTAAGACTCTATTTATCGAAGCCCTATTGGCCATCACCGCCAATAAATCCCGTACTCTTTTAACTCTTCTGGGAATTGTTATCGGTATTGCTTCGGTTATTACTGTTCTGGCCGCTGGAGAAGGGGGAAAATCTATCATCATGAAAGAATTTGAAGGTCTTTCTCCCACGACTCTGAATATTATGCCCAACTGGCAGGATTACAGTTATAATCGTTCTTTTGAAATTGAAGCTATGACCAAAAGGGATCTCGATGACCTGGAAAAAATGACAAAACATATCACCAGTATAGCCCCCATAAGTTCCATGAGATCAGTTATCAGAGTGGGAAACGTGGAAAAACAGCTATCAGTGACAGGTACTAACAGCAATTATATCGATTTTGTGGAATTTGAATTGGAGTCCGGCCGGATTATTATGGAGGAGGAGGTCTATTCCCAGACTAAAGTCGCCATTGTCGGGCAGCTGATAAAAGATGAGTTTTTTCCCGACCGGGAAGCTGTGGGAGAGTATATGACAGTATTCGGTACCCCTATAAAAATAATAGGGGTACTGAAGAGAAAAGAGAAATCCGATACCATCTCCATTTCCAACCCGGATGATGATTTCAATAATGCCATTGTTGTTCCAATTTCTCTTTTTGACAGGTTGTTTTCCCGTAATAATGAATTCTATACAGTCCTTTGCCGGGCTAAATCCATTGAAGAGATCCCCAGAGCCAAGAAAGAGATATTAAATGTATTAGCCCGAAATCATGGACAATGGGATAACAGAGTTCATAAATTTATGATATTCGGGATGAAAGAACAACTCGATATGATCAATTCTGTCATTGGCACCGTTACAATCGGTGTCGCTGTGCTGGCGGGAATTGCCCTGCTGGTGGCAGCCATCGGAATTATGAACATTATGCTGGTTTCTGTAAAAGAGCGCACTAAAGAGATCGGACTTCGAAAGGCCATCGGAGCTAAAGAGGGGCACATCAGGACCCAGTTCCTCATTGAAACTCTGCTTCTCTGCGGCGGAGGCGGGCTTGTCGGTCTGGGAATTGCTTTTGCCGCTTCTTATGCGATCGGGTATTTCGCCAAATGGCCGGTAATCATTAATCCCGGTACGGCGGCATTTTCCGTTTTGCTCTCCCTTCTAACCGGTCTGCTGTCGGGTTTTTACCCCGCATCCCGGGCGGCCGCATTGATTCCTCATGAAGCGCTCCGGTACGAATGATCCGGATTTTCATATCATCGTAGAGACAAGGCATACCCGTAGAGACAAGGCATGCCTTGTCTCTACGGGTCGAAATGCAATAGAATATCACCTATGGTCAGAAATGAATTTTTTCGGGGCGTTCGCGATACATTTCCGCTCCTTTTAGGAGCCTTTCCCTTCGGGCTTTTATACGGTACTCTGGCGGTTTCTTCGGGATTGTCAATAAAAGCGGCTCTGGCTATGTCGGCATTTGTTTTTGCCGGGTCATCACAGTTTATTGCTGTCGGTCTGGTGGCGGCTGGTGCCCCGGTCTCCATAATAATCCTTACAACATTTGTCGTGAATCTCAGACATATGCTCTATAGTGCCGCTCTCCTGCCGGATTTAAAGAAATTACATCAGAGATGGCGTTTTATTCTGGCTTTTTTTCTGACAGATGAGACTTTTGCGGTTTCCGCTTTGCGATACCGTAAAAATGACAGTTCTTCCTATAAGCATTTTTACCAGCTCGGTTCGTCTCTGGCCATGTATTTTAACTGGCAGTTCTGGTGTGCTGCCGGCCTTGTTGTGGGAAGTCGAATTCCCGATGCTCAGGCATGGGGGCTCGATGTCGCTATGATCGTCACTTTTATCGGGATGACAATCCCCTATATAAAAAACAGCCCCATGGTTATGGCAGTTCTCACATCGGGGGCTGTCTCATTAATGACCTGGCAATTCCCCTATAAACTGGGACTTATCGTCGCGGCAATCAGTGGAATTCTGGCGGGTATTCTCTTAGAAAGAATAGAGTCGGCTAAAAAGTCTTTAGAGAAGAGGGGTGTATGAGTTCAACAGGAGAAGTTCTATTAATTCTGGGGATGATGGTTGTCACTTTTTCCATCCGCTATGTACTGCTGGCATTTTCCGGGCGTTTTTCTCTTCCTGAATCGCTGGAAAAGGCTCTGAAATATGTCCCCCCGGCGGTTTTAACGGCCATCATTGTTCCCTCGGTTCTTATTGCTGATGGCAGCTGGAATATATCAATGACAAATCCCTACCTGCCGGCCGCTCTGGCTGCTGTTCTGGCGGGATTCCTTTTTCCTAAAAGAGTACTGGCCGCTTCCATCACTACAGGACTGGTTGTTTTTGCTGTTGTGTCTTATTTCCAGTTTATCCGATAGATCTCAATTTTATCTTTAATTCCTTTTAATCTGGCCGAGCCGCATAATTCAAAAAGATCTTTTTTTCTTCCGGCTCTTTTCATGTAATCGGTATAGAAAAATTTCGAGGCCAGTATCCTGTTTTTTTCGCCTATATGAGCTTTAGTCCGTCTTATGGCTCTTTTTGTCAGTCCCTCAATTCTGAATGTAATGTTGACATCAATACCATGGATATCTTCAGTGGAAGGGTCAATAACATAGGTGACTCCTTTATGTAGTCCTATGCGTACATTTATTGGAGGGTTTTTAGAGGATTTATTTCTCTTTTCCAGGATTTTAAGAATTTTAATTGCACAATTGACCGCCTGACTTGTTTTGGGGAAGGTTGCCAGAAAACCATCTCCGGTATTTTTGTAGAAATTGATGGGAGCCGCATACAATATGGGTTTGGCAATATTATTCAGTCTCTGCTTCAGATGAAAGGCGATCTGTTCATTGTCCAGAGCCTGGTTGGTTGAGTCGCAGAGATCGAGAACCATGATCGCAACATTGTTCTCCACTTCTGATAGTGAAAGCATCTGTGATTCTCCGGACTGAATCATGACTACGACGGCTTCCGCCAGTTTAATTTGTACCGGTAAAGTAACTTCCTGCTTCCTGCTGTCCAGAGTGTTCCATCTGTTATTGGTATATATTTCAGTTCCGTTGGATGATTTTTCATCTTTTATGTAAATCCGCTCGTTTTCCATGATTATCGAGGCATGAGTATCGGATATATATTTGTTATTAATGGCAATTTCGTGAGAAGCTTTTCTCCCAAGAGTGATTCTATCCTTACTCAATGAGTAGAATTCACTCGTATGGGACATGATATCTTTAATTTCAATGTTTAGTTCCATTAGTCTGATTTTCTCATAGTTGTTCTCTATGTACAAGATTAATACATGCCGGGGATAAAATCAGGAGTTTTCTGTTGAAATTAAAAGTATTTAATGAGACAAAGAATATATGAATACAGAAGCTGTGATTTTTGATCTAGATGGAACACTGCTCAATACAATAGATGATCTGGCTGATTCTATGAATCAGGTCCTCCATGAGAACTCTTTGCCCGAACATGATAGAGATAAATATTTTTACTTTGTGGGGAACGGCGCAAGAAAACTGGTGGAAAGAGCCCTACCGGAGGGTTGGGGAGATGAAAAATCTGTAGAGAAGTTTCTGAACAGATACAGAGAGGTTTACGGAGAGAGGTGGAATAGAAAAACCCGCCTATATAGTGGAATAGAGGATCTTTTGCTAAAGTTGAGAGAACTGCAGATACCTCTGGCGATATTATCAAATAAACCGCACAAAGATGTGTTGAAAGTGGTCGCGCATTATTTCGATAACACCTTATTTTCGGTCATTGCCGGACAGAAGGAACATCTCCCGCATAAACCATCACCTGATGGAGTCTTTCTTATTCTGAAAGAGTTGAATGTGTTACGGGAAAACTGTCTCTTTGTAGGAGATTCTTCTGTTGATATGCAGACTGCTGTCAATGGGGGATTGAAAGCGGTCGGTGTCTCTTGGGGATTCAGATCGGTGAAAGAGTTACGGGAATACGGCGCTGATTTTATTATTGACGACCCTCTGGAGCTTCTTTTCCTTTTATAATTCTATATTTCACTTTCTCTGCCATATGACATGGTTGTGTTCTCCCAATGATGCAAATGGTTCGCTCCGGTAATAGAGCCTTTCCTGCTCCAGCCACTCTTCGGTGCTGATTGCCAGAGGTTCTATTATTTTTAAAAAATTATTAAATATCCGTATTCCCGATTTTAAAACAACAGTTCCCTCTGATTCTCTTAAAATAGATATTATTTCATCAGATGTCATCTTACCCGTGGGAGTGAGCTTTCTCTTTTTTGCCTGTGGTCTGTCAGAAACCAGCAGTCTTCCGTTTACCCCTCTTTTCAACAGATATTTATTTTTATTGTAGATGAGATAAGAAGCATAACCACCGGGTTTCACGAGTCGATAGCTGTTGCGTACAGCCTCTTCCGGCTTCTCCATCCATTCTGCCACACCATGGAGAAGAAGGAGATCAAAGAGACCGTATGTCTCTTCTCTTATGTGATTCAGATCGGTTTGCACCAGTTGTATTTTCTTCTCCAGGTTCTGTTCTCTGTTTTTTTCATAAGCCATATGCAGCATTTCTGCGGAAATATCGCAATGAACAACTTCATGTCCAAAAGAGGCACAGAACCGTGAAAAACGGCCTGTCCCGCCCCCGGCATCGAGTATCCTCCATTGAGCGGTCGTAAATCCAGGGCAGAAATCCAGGATGTCCTCCTTGAGTAATTCAAAGCGGATATAGCCCTTGTCTGTTCCATATATTTTTTTCTCCA
>JAEINM010000269.1 GCA_016342385.1 Spirochaetaceae bacterium
GTATTATCCATTTAAAACAAATATTGCCGGGACATATACAATTAGTTTAACAAACCTTACATCAAACATGTCTGTTGGAGTAGTGACTGTATTAGACGATTCTGGTAGTGCACATAGCATAGGTACCACAGCTAATGAACATTCTGATACCACTGGTGAGATCGGGACATTTGATCTGGAAGCCAATACGTATTATCAAGTTTCTATTGAGAATCTGGATGGAATCCCTGGTAATTATACGTGTATAATTGCTTCTCCTTAACTAAATAAACTATTCCAAGGAAGCCAATGCGTCCTTGGAATAATGAATACATTTAAAAGATAACTGGAGAGTGAGTTAGAATATTGAGTATCTATCATGAGATTCTTGGTGTAGATGAAGATGCATCTATTGAATTCATTAAGAAAAGCTACATAAAACTCTGTAAAACCTATCACCCCGATATCAATGACAGTAATAATACGGCAAAAATGGCTTTGATAAACGAGGCCTATGCCATATTATCTCACCGCTCTGAAAAAAAGAGTCCTGCTTATGCACAGTCAAATCAAAATATCCCGGGTGATCTTATCAACTACAAAGATCAGGCCTATGCTGTGTATAAACAGGGATTAAAATATTTTAATAAATCTGATTTAAATATGAGCAATGGCGGCAATAATTACCAGAGTAACAGGAGAAATCTGTTCAATGGAGATGACAGCGTAAACAAGTTAGAACAGTATGCTTATAAATCCCTCTATTATTTCAATATCATCTGCCTGCAGTTTCCCGAGAGTGAATGGTATAAAGATTCTATTGTCAAAATTAAAATAATCAATCGCCGCAGACATATTATTGACGGCTGGAAATTACGTGGTGAGATCAGATAATTAATCCAGTTTCGCTTCCCGCTTAATATGCAGATCCATTTGTGGAAAGGGAATTTCAATTCCCTCTTTTTTAAAGGCACGCCATAATTCCAGGTTTACCCAGGCAAGAAACTCATGTTTATGGGTAATATCATCAATCCACGAAAGGATCTTCATCGTAATGCCCGAGTCATCGAAAGATTCCACTCTGGCCACCGGTGCGGGCTTGCGAAGGAGATAGGGACTGGACTGTACGGTTTCTTCCATAATCTCTATGACTCTGTCCAGATCAGAATGATAGGAGACGGCGATTTTGTTCACCACCACAATCCTTCTGTCGTCAAAAGAATAGTTATGGACCGTGTTCTCCATAAGTTGTGAATTGGGAATAATCAGGTTCTCATGAGTCAGAGTGCTGACTATGGTGGACAGCATTTTTATATGAACAACCGACCCCTCGTACCCATTGACCAGAATATGGTCTTTTTCTTTGACATATCCCGTTGAAATAAGGATTAAACCGGCAAAAAAATTGGCTACTGTTCTCTGCAGACCAAAACCAAGACCGATACCGAGAACTCCGAATAGAACGCTCAGTGCAGAGAGGTCTATACCTATTACCGTTAAGCCGAAGAGAAAAATGATCGTCATGACAATATATCTTGTAATATTGCCAACGGAAAATTTTCTGACTTCATCGAGTTTCAGATTATCGAGAACCGATTTTTTTAAAACGACTTTTGTATATTTTCCAGCCCACGATGCCGCCATAAAAACAGGAATCAGCATAAGTAAAGTGACAAAAGAGATTTTTGTGTTACCCGTCTCAAAGAAGGGATCATTCAGCAATTTGATGAATTTCCCCATATAATTGGCAATTTCGGTCCCCAGCAGAGCCCCGATAAAGGCAATACCCGCCAGAAAACCGGTGACTCTTAAAACAAGTCGACTCCACCTGAAGATACTACCGGAGATATTTTCCTTAACTTTAAAGACTTTCAAAAGCTGCCGTAATGCCATTAAAAGTAATTTATAGGCAATTATGACAAGAATAAGAGGCAAAATAACTTTTAACACCACATCGAGCAGACTAAAAGGCAGATTGAGATTGCCCAATGAAATATCAGTAATAAAAAGATCCCTTAATATCTTCAGGAAGTCCACATTTACTCCTTCAGAGCATAATCGGTCATATGGTTAAACTGTTCCTCATCAATGAGTCCCAGTTTGTGACATGGCTCAAGTAATTCGCTCACATGAGCATAGGCTTTAAGATTAATATTGACGGCCTTCATATCTTTTCTTCCCTGTGCTCCCCGTTCTAAAAGGACCACAAGATCATCGACAATAAGCCCCGCCTCTCTTAAGATATCAATGGCTTCAATTTTACTTTTCCCCGTAGTTATCAGGTCATCGAGTAAAACAATTTTTTCCCCTTTTTTATATTCCCCTTCAATTCTGTTTCCCGTTCCGTGTTCTTTCATGGTTATACGGGGATAGATCATTGGCTTTCCTGTCCGTAGAGATACGGCGGTTGCCAATGGCAGAGCGGCCACAGGGATTCCCGCAATCCGATCATAGGTCAGATCTTTCAGGATTTCCGCAAAAGCATCTGCCACATCATTTAAAAGAGCGACCGATGAGGATACTCTCCTGATATCGATATAAAAAGGTGATTTTTTTCCCGACTTAAGAGTAAATTCGCCTACTTTGAAACACTCTGTTTCAATTAGCCCTTTGACGACTCTATCCATCAGATAATTTTTCTTCTTGTAGTCCGAAGCTTTCCGCATTTCAAGAACGGCTTCTCTGGCGGCATTCATTTCATCTCTGAATTGTTTTGCCGCCTCTCCGGGATTGTCCGCATTGGCTACAGCTCTGGACACATTGGGAAGGATTCCCAGTCCATCGGCTCTCATTCCCGCTTCAACGGCTTCTTTCATATCACCGCCCTGAGCTCCGATTCCGGGAGCCAGAAACCAGGCATCGGGAGTAATTTCTCGAACTTTCGCCATAGCGGGAACATCATTTCCCGCCACTACAAGAGCGACGCGGTCACTCCAGGAAGTCAATTCGCCGGCCATATGCTCATAGAGAGTTTTATCTCCCACCATTAAATCCTGAACAGCTTTTGCTCCGGGATTGGACGTGCGACAGAGTAGAAAGACTCCACGGTCCTCCCATTTTAAAAAAGGATCTACCGCATCCCGCCCCATATAGGGAGAAAGGGTTGTAGAACCCACATTATAGTGACCGAAAATGGAATCGGCATAGGCTTCAGCCGTTGAACCGATGTCTCCTCTCTTGGAGTCCATAATTACCGGAATATCGGCAGGGATCATTTTTAGTGTTTCTTCCAGAGCCCTCAGGCCTTGGGGGCCGTAAATCTCATAAAAAGCGATATTGGGTTTGAAGCAGGCGGCATAAGGCGCTGTTTCCTCAATAATTCTCTTGTTCTGCTCAATGATTAATTCTGCAGGCGATTCACCTTTTTCAGGTGACACTCTCGGATCAAGACCTATGCAGAGAAGAGTATTTTTCTCTCTGCATACTTTTTCAAGATTGGTAAAAAAGTTTTCTTTCATTGTTAAAAGACTCCAGGGATTTTTATGGATTATATATAATTACAGTTTTCTATCCAATTAAAAAAAGTTCTTTTTTAATACTTTCTTAAAATTACGTCCCCTTCAACCACGGGGGGGACATCCATATATTTATCACTGTAGTACACAATTGCCATATCTGTGCTGCTAACTGTCATTTGAATATCGGGAGTAATTCTGACCTCACACAAGCCCGTCAGCCTCAGATCGACGTTATCTACAAGCAATAGAGATCCGTCAAATCGGGACGGCCCCTCAGATTGCAGAAGAAAATCCTCCCCTCGGCCGCCCATGCGTACTATGGAGTTCCCCTGACTATCAATATTAATTGATCGGGCGGATAAAAAAGCATGAAGCTCACAGGAACCATTTAAGGAGAAATGAGCCTCTGTGCATTCAATTCCGTTTAAATTGAGAAAAGATCCGGCTTCCATGTGGATTTCAAGGTTCGATGAGGATGAGAACCCGCCTGCCTCCATTTGGACAGAACCGGAGAGGTCAACTGACCTGAGCTGTGGCATAGAGATAATGATGACAGGTGAAGAGAATCCTGTGAGGCTCCCCTCTCTATAAGATATTTCAAAAATATTGTTATTCCGTCTGAGTTTGATTTTCTTTTCATCTTCTCTGGAACAAGATATCAGGATATCCCAGCTTTCGGATTTAATAACCCGTACTCTGAAATATCCATGAACGGCCAGAGAATCAAAATCAGAAAACTCATAATTTTTCTGAATAAAATCGGCATCGATCTGACCCTCACTGTATAAAACAACAGAAGCCAGTAAGAACAGAATAAGCAGGGCATGAGTTTTTCTATAGATTCTCAAAAATTCGGTCTTAAAGATTCAGTCACTCCTCTTTTATTGATGATGAACCGGTTAATTCAATATCTCCCAGGGTTACATTACCAGTATAGTACAGATTTGATGCACCCGAGGCATCAATATTCAAAATACCATCCAGATTAATATGGAGGTTACTGCTGCCGGAAAGTTCAACATCGGCTTTTTTTACTGAAAAGTCCTTTAAATCGGCCGATGAAGCTCCACCGAGGTCGGCAGTCAGCTCGTTCCCGTATCCATACATCTCCAGATCACAGCTTCCGCTCAGTTCAATGGAGAGCCTGTCTGATTCGATGACAGCGGTCACATCTGATGAACCGGATAAATCAAAAGTGAAATTCCTCCCGGTCATATCAATATTGAGAGAACTGGATCCAGAGAGATCACAAGTAAAATTTTTATCCGATTTAAATCCCGCCGCCACCATAGAGGAGGCTCCCGATAATTGGACAGAACTGAGTTCCGCCATAGTGATAATCGCTTTAGGCGATTGTGTATTAAAACCGAGACTGGTAAATGGTTTTATTCCGAGATAGAGATTATCTCCCCGTTTTTCTACTACCAGCTTATCTTTGAGAGACCGGTCTGCCACTATTAAAACAGAAAATCTATCGGCCCTTTTGACTTCTATTTCAAAGGTAGATGATCCATCGATTCCATTAAAATCCTCCAGTCCATATTCGTATGTATTAACGCCCTTATATTCCTGCTGTCCACTTCCATAGAGGAATGTCGAAAAAATGAGGAAAAATAGTATTGAAAATTGACAATTATTCATAAAACTACCTCTCTTTAATTATATAACCACACCTATTAGGATTTCTGTTACTAAAGGGAAAAAGCGTATATTTACATTATAGGGAAATAATATGAGAATACTAAAATGATCAGTTCATTTTTTGAAGCCGCCATGCTTCTTTGTTTCGGTATGGCCTGGCCTATGTCAATCTATAAATCCTGGACATCCAGGACCAATAAAGAGAAAAGTCTTACTTTCCTTATTATTTTATTCACTGGCTACATATGGGGGACTCTCTTCAAAATCACAGGGAATACTGACCAAATACTTTTTCTCTATATATTAAACGGGACAATGGTTTTTACTGATATCCTGATCTACTTCAGGAATAGCAGGATTAATTCCCCATGAAGAAATTATTTTACCTCCCCCTCATTATATTGATTCTCTCTGGATGCCGTTCCCTGGGCAGCTGGTACAATATGAATCCCCCCCCTTCAGATGAAATGAAAATCGACAGTCCCGAAGAAATAGACTTTATGGTCAAACGGGTTACTTATAATTCCACAACCTATGATCTGATAGTCCTGAATCCCCAAAAAATCCCATTGGAGATCATTCACAGTCCCGACAGCAAAGGCCTATCCTTCTACGACCTGAAAGATGATGTGCTGTTTGCTGTAAATGGAGGAATATTTCAGAAAGATAGAAAACCTTTAGGATATTATTCCCGCAAGGGTGTGGAACTTCATCCCCTGAACAGAGCAGATGGATATGGAAATTTCTATATGAAACCAAATGGAGTCTTCTTTGTCACAGAGAATATTCCCCGCATATTAGAAACTGAACAATTCCATGATTATCTATGGG
>JAEINM010000270.1 GCA_016342385.1 Spirochaetaceae bacterium
CAGAATTGCCGGCGTATCCACTCTTGGAAAATGGAAAAGAAAGGAGGATCTCCACTATAAACAGGCTCTATGCGCTATTGGCCAGGTTGAACTTATGGAGTCCTTCCGCAGATCATTTAAAGAAGAAAATATTATTATCGGACAGATTCTGCTGACTAAAGACGATCTTAGTGATCCCAGCAGAACTCTCTATATAAGAAATACTTTATTTACACTAATTGATGAAGGTGTTATTCCTGTCATTAATGAAAACGACAGTGTCAGTGTCGATGAGATTAAGATCGGCGATAATGATAATCTGGCGGCTATGATAGCTAATCTCTGGAATGCTGATTTATTACTTCTTCTCAGTGATATTGATGGTGTGTATGATAAGAATCCTCATGATCACGCCGATGCGGTCCTTCAGGAAAAAATCATAGATATCAATAAACTGAAAAGTGAGATATCATTCGGTGACAGCGGCAGTTTTGGAACAGGTGGAATCAGGACCAAAATAGAAGCAGCCGAAAAGGTCACGTCCTATGGAATTCCCATGATTCTGGCCTGTGGTAAAAGGGAAAATATCATTACAGGGTTAATTGATAAAACAGAAAAGGGTTCTCTTTTTCTTCCTTGATTCTGGTAATTTCTCTCTACAGAATATTTTCTGTTTTTCTTTTTTTTAAAACTCGAGACAACATTTTCAGTCAAATTGTCCGATATTATGATTTTTAGGGAAAAATCAGCAAAAAATAACCTATAAAACTTGACTATTCTCTGTAGAGGGATTCTAATAATTAATAGAATCTAAGGAGGATATTTTGAATATCAAAAAGTTTTTATCATTTTTTGTAGCAACAATGTTACTAGTTACAATCGGTTGTGCGTCTCTCCCTGAGATACCGGAAACCACACTCGCAATTGCACATACCAATGATACTCACGCAAGAGTTCTGGAAGGTAAATATGATGGTATGGGATTTGCTAAAATAGCAACAAAAGTTAAAACCCTTCGAGAGGATAATCCTAACTTCCTCTTACTCGATGCCGGTGACACCTTTCATGGAACAACTTTTGCCACCTTATCTGAAGGTGAGACTATAACTAAATTAGTGAACATGCTCGGTTATGATGCCATAGCTGCAGGTAATCACGATTTTAACTATGGTTACAAAAGGTTACTAGAGCTAAATGAGATGACTGATGCACCTATCGTGGCTGCAAATGTCCTTGGAGAAGATGGGAAAGCGATATTTGCTCCTTATATAATCAAAGATGTAAACGGCCTGCTGGTGGGAATATTCGGACTTTCCACTCCTGAAACTTTAACGAAGACCCATCCTAAAAATGTCGAGGGACTAACTTTCGCAGAACCAGTTGATTATGCCAAAATGATGGTTAAAGAACTTGAAGGGAAAGTTCACATTATCATAGCTCTTGCTCACCTTGGTGTTGATGAGGAAACTCCTGAAATGTGGAGAAGTACAACTGTTGCCAGAGAAGTGGATGGACTGGATCTAATTATTGACGGTCATAGTCACACTGCTTTAGACGAGGGTGTTCTTGTAGGAGATACTCTTGTTGTTCAGACAGGGTACCACGATATGAATCTCGGTGTTGTAAACATTACCTATAAAGATGGTGTTGTTACAGCAAAAGCTGATCTTTTCACTAAAGAAGAAGCTGCTGATCTTTCTGAAGATGCCGGTGTTATGGCTCTTATCGGGGAAATTGAAGAAGCTAATAAGACATTGACAGATGTTGTTGTAGGACATACGGATGTTGCTCTCGATGGAGAAAGAGCCAATGTCAGAACAGGTTCAACTAATCTGGGAGTTCTTATTACAGATGCTCTCCTCGATGTAACTGGAGCTCAGATATCTCTCCAGAATGGTGGTGGTATCCGAACATCTATCGATGTTGGTCCTGTGACCAAGGGTGAGATTATTTCTGTTCTACCTTTTGGAAACACAGTGGTTGTAAAAGAGATTTCCGGGGCTCAGGTCATCGAAGCTATTGAAAATGGTATCGCCGCCTATCCCGCAGCCTCAGGCGCTTACTGTCATATGGGCGGTCTGACATTCTCATTTGATGAGACTCAGCCTGCAGGAAGTAGAGTGACTGAAGTTGTAATGGCAGATGGTTCTCTTATTGATCCTGCAGCTATGTATTCAGTTGCTACAAATGACTTTACCGCAGCAGGTGGAGACAATTATACCATGTTCAAAGATGCAAAAACTCTTGCTGAGTTTGGAACTCTTGACGACATTGTTGTCGCTTTTATGAATAAATAGTGTAATTTACAAATCATCCTCAGGCAGGGGTTCAACCCCCTGCCTATATTATTCAAATCCCCTTTCTCCATAAGACCGAAATCACTGCTATCACTAAAGTCAAATTCCTATTTTTAAATATGATGATAGTTGAACTTATATCTATTCTATGCTAATTTGTCCCCAAAAATTAAAAGCTTGTATAATCTCTTAATTGGGAGAGAGTTTCTACAAACCACCGGAAATGGTTTACTATAAGCGGAAATGATAAAAAAGCGGATATTTAAATGATACGAGGAATTTTTTCCAGTAGAAATCCCGATTTTATGTTCCGTTTATAATGGAATATAGAATCGGGTTTTTTTATTAATTTATGGGAGGACGACCCTGATTATGGATCGTAGAAGAATCTTCGTTAAGAAGAAAGATGGTTTTAATTTAGAGGCACAAGAGCTTAAAAAAGACCTCAGGGATTCTCTCAGAATCGAAACACTAAAAGATGTTGAAATTTATAATATTTATGAGATTTCCGGTCTGGAAAGGAATCAGTTTGACAATCAGCTGTCGGGAATTTTTTATGAAGAACCTGTAGACGAAATCTTTTTCGATCAGCCTGAACTTGAATTTCCTTTCATCGCGGTTGAATATCTACCCGGTCAGTTTGATCATAGAGCCGATTCGGCAGAACAATGCCTTCATCTGGTTTTTGATAAGTGGGAAGGCCATGTCAAAACCGGAAAATTAATCTTTTTAAAAGGCGTAGACAGGAAAGATCTATTTTCCATTAAAAAATATTATATAAATGAATTGGAGATGAGAGAGAAAAATCTCGATCTTATTACAGGACCTGAAGAGGGGATCAGTCCTGATAACATCCCTCTTATAAAGGAATTTATAAATACTCCCGATACCCAGATACAGGAACTTCACCATGAACTGGGCTTGGCAATGACAGCGGCTGATCTGAAACACTGTCGGGATTATTTTAAAAATGAGGAAAAGAGGGATCCTTCAGAAACAGAATTAAGGGTTCTTGACAGTTACTGGTCCGACCACTGTCGTCATACTACATTTGAAACGGAAATAGAAAAAATCTCCTATGGTAATGGGACTTACGGGAAAATTATTGAGGATACTTTCCTTCAGTATCTGGAAAGTCGTAGAATAACCGGAAGAGAAGAGAAGCCCGTGTCTCTTATGGACATGGCTACTATTTCCATGAGAGAGATGTATCAGACTGGAGAATTGAATGATCTGGACAAATCTGAAGAGATCAATGCCTGCAGTATCAAAGTTCCAGTCAAAACTGAAGAGGGAATCGAAGACTGGCTGGTTATGTTTAAAAATGAAACCCACAATCATCCAACAGAAATTGAACCCTATGGCGGTGCCTCCACCTGTATAGGCGGAGCGATCCGTGACCCCCTTTCAGGACGTTCATATGTGTATCAGGCAATGCGTATAACCGGAAGCGGTGATCCCACTGTCAGTATCGACGAGACTATTGAGGGTAAACTGCCTCAGAAAAAAATAACCACCGGTGCTGCAGAGGGTTATAGCTCTTATGGGAATCAGATTGGTTTAGCCACTTCTTATGTTAGAGAAATCTATGATGATGGATATAAAGCCAAAAGAATGGAAGTTGGTGCTGTTGTCGGTGCTGCTCCCGCTGCCAATGTCATCAGGGAAACACCTCTTGCCGGTGATAAAGTGATTTTACTCGGTGGGAAAACAGGTCGTGATGGAATTGGAGGAGCTACAGGTTCTTCCAAGGAACACACGACAGATTCTCTCGATAGCTGTTCTGCCGAAGTTCAAAAGGGTAATGCCCCGGAAGAGAGGAAAATCCAGCGTTTATTCAAAAAAAATAAAGTAACTAAACTGATTAAACGATGTAATGATTTCGGTGCCGGTGGTGTTTCTGTTGCCATAGGGGAGTTGAGCCCCGGGATAGACATTGATCTTGATGCTGTTCCCGTGAAATATTCAGGATTAAACGGCACGGAACTGGCAATTTCTGAATCTCAGGAAAGAATGGCTGTCGTGGTAAAATCTTCTGACGTATCGACATTTATTGCATACGCCGACGAAGAGAACCTGCAGGCCGTGGAAGTGGCAGAAATTACCGACCAAAACCGTCTTGTCATGAGATGGAAAGGGAATACTATCGTTGATTTGAGCAGGGATTTTCTCGATACTAATGGTGTCAGGAATAAAGTGGATCTCTCAGTCGCTTCCATATCTGAGAAGAAACCTTTTTCTGTGGAAGTTTCCGGTAAAGGCCTGGTGGAAAAATTCACCAACAACCTCTCAAATCTGAACAATTGCTCTCAGGCCGGACTGTCGGGTATGTTTGATTCAACAATTGGGAGTGGAACTGTGGTTCTTCCCTATGGCGGTAAATATCAAGCATCAGAAAATGAGTGTTCAATTCATAAAATTCCAGTGGGAATAGAGGGAAGTGTCACTTCAAGTGCCATGGCCCATGGATACAATCCTCAGATTTCACGGTGGAGTCCCTTTCACGGAGCTGCATGGGCTGTTGTTGAATCATTGGCCAGGCTGAGTGCCTCCGGGGCTGATGCCCTAAAAGCTAGACTGTCTCTTCAGGAATATTTCAGAAAACCGGGAACGGACAAAGAGGCTTGGGGAGAACCATTTTCCGCCTTATTGGGGGCGTATTTTGTTCAGAATAAGTTGAGAATTCCCGCCATTGGCGGTAAGGACAGTATGTCCGGGACATTTCATGACTTGTCGGTCCCTCCCACTCTTATCTCTTTTGCTCTGACAACCGTTGATTCCCATATGGTATTAACTTCAGATTTTAAAAGATCGGAGAGTAATGTTTATCTCCTGAAACTGAATTCTGATGCAAATGGTCTTCCCGACCTTGATCAGCTGACAGCGAATTTTGACCTCTTTCAGAAACTGACCGGTAAGGGGATTGTATTCTCATCAGCCAGTGTCAGGCAGGGCGGAATAGGAGAGACAATAGCCCGGATGGCATTTGGAAATAAAATCGGTTTCACATTCATAAATAAAAATATTGAAAAAACACTGTTTGACCTGATATACGGGTCAATCGTCTTTGAAACATCGCAGACTCTCGATTTTGAAGAGTTGGAATTAATCGGCAGGACAAAAAGAGAAGAGAGTATCACATTCACAACTGGAGATTCTCTGTTAATCGATGGTCTTCTGGAACAGTGGAGAAAGCCTCTGAATACAGTTTTTCATCATTTCCATGAAAATGTGAGTGGCTCTGTGATTCTGAAAAAAAGGGACTTTCTCCAGAGGACAAACAAGAATGTTTCTATAGTAAAAAGTTCTTCTCCAAAGGTCGTTATTCCTGTTTTCCCCGGGACTAACTGTGAATTTGACAGTACCCATGCTTTTTTGAAAGCTGGAGCAGAGGTCGTGACACCTGTATTCAGAAATGGTGATTCTATGCACATTTCTCAATCATTATCAGTTCTCAAAGAACAGATTGATCTGTCTCATATTTTATTCCTTGCCGGTGGCTTTTCTGCCGCTGATGAACCGGACGGATCGGGGAAATTTATCACTTCTGTTTTAAACAATAATATGATTAAAGATTCTGTTATGAACCTTTTAGATCGCGGCGGGTTGAT
>JAEINM010000271.1 GCA_016342385.1 Spirochaetaceae bacterium
TATTTTGTGGTGCTGTCTGAGCAGGAGCATCGGCAATGTCTTTTCTGCTATCATTTTTTTTGTCGAGACCTTCGATTTTCTCATCTTCAAAGAGTTCTGTATATTCATCAATATCTGAAAAATCTTCGGCGGATTCTTCCAGATAAAGTGTTTCCTCCTGTTCATTTATCTGTATAACAGGTTCCATTCCTCCCACATCTATTATACTGATTGATTCCTCATCATCAATAGGAAAGTTATCAAATAGAAAATCCTCGAAGTTGAAAATATTCTGCTTGTAAACAGATTCAGCCCACTTCTGGAGAGTGTTGATATTCTGATGACTTTGAAGATTTTCTCTTGTCTCATAATTTTGAACAGCTTTCTCATATTGATCCAGAGATCTCGTTATATTGTCCAGATCTTCGGGGTTCTGGATTTTATCCATTTTATTGATTTCATTATTTAATAAATCGAGGGCTTTGGTTTCATTTCCTGTACTGCTATAAGCGTCGGCCAGAATATATAAGAGATCAGATTCTTCTACAGTTTCTCTGAAAGGTTCCAATATGCGAATCGCAGCATCAGCATCGCCCTGCTTTTGTTTTAATTCAGCAAGTTTAAAAAGAGCTTGCTGGTTGTCTGGAGCGAGCTTCAGGAATTTCTCAATATAAATTTCTGCTCTCTGCAAATCGTTATTTCTGAGAAAGACTTTTGCCAGAGAAAGGAATATTTCTTTTTCAGTAGGGTGAATTGCAAGCAGTTCATCTAAAATGCTTTCCAATGACTGTTCCCGTCCTGTCTCTGCAAAAAGAAGAGCTTTAAGGCGAAATGCTTCAGGATTATCTTTGTTTCTAACTAATATATGCTCCAGTGTTTTTTCAGCTTCATTAAATCTCCCAAGGTTTAGAAGGGTCATACATATTTTTTCTTTTATCTGTAGATTTGAAGGATCGAGATTGAGTAATCTGTTCAATTCTTCAAGAGAGCTGACATTGTCATTTTTCTTTTCATATAATTTCTGCAGGTTTTTTACAGCACCAATATAGGAAGGGTTTTTAGAAATGATGGATTTTAAATGCTTTTCTGCTTCTTCGGTCTCTCCTTTTTTTATGAGCAAAACAGCAATATTGTTTTCAGCTTCCTTATTGTCAGGATTTATTTCAATGACTTTATGAAATAATTCCAGGGCTTCATCTTCTTTTTTCTGTTTCTGCTTGGATAACGCCAGATTGTTCAGACCTTTATCCCAATCGGGATTTCTCTTTAGAGAACTTGAAAAATCATTTTCAGCAGTTTCAAAATTACCCATAGCCAGATGAGCAACACCTCTATTATAGAGTAGGCGGGCATTGTTATTGTCAATATTCAGTGCGCGATTGTATAATTCAATAGCTCTGTTATACTCCTGTCTCGATTCATAAATGGTTCCCAGGTTGTTATAGGGTTGAATAAACTTCGGATCTTTACTGATTGCTGTTTTATAGGATCTTTCAGCATCGTTTGTTCTGTTTATCTGTTTGTAGACATTTCCCAGGTTGTAATAGATATCCGGTCTGTCAGGAGCCAGATCGATAGCTTTGAGTAGTACTTTAATAGCCATTTCAAAGGCTTCATTTTTTTTGTACATTATACCCAGGTTATTGAGGGCTTCATGAGATTCAGGATCCAGTTCCAGAGCCTTTTTAAACTGATTGATAGATTTAGTATTATGCCCGTTTTCTCCATATACGGCACCAAGAAGTATTCTGGCATGATAGTTTTCATCTTCTTTTAGCAAAGATGTAAGCAACTCCTCAGCAAGGGAGAATTCTTCAATATTGAATGCATTGGCCGCCCGGTTAAGAACTTCCTGTATTTCCTGCTGTTCCACTGACTACCTCATGGACTTATACTTATTTCTCTGGAGAATACGCTTTCCAGTCTTGGATAGAGGGACTTATATGAAGTCACAGCAATATAATATCGTTTATTCATATCCAGTCCCTCCAGAACAATGAAATTGCTATTTCCTGAATCTATTGGACTGTCTGCAGCAAAATATTGACCCGGCTCCTCTCCATAGTAAATGAGATAACCTTCAATTTCCGGATTAATAGATTTAGTCCAACGAACTTCAATATTTTGATCTATTCTTTTAACAGAGATATCAAGTGGAGGAGAAGGGCGGGGAGTTTCTCGAAAAAAAATCTTTAGGCTATTGAGAACCGGAGCTTTTTCCTCTGCTGGTTCGGCATAGAGCTGAGATTTGATTTTAATGTATCTCCCTCTGACTTCTATTGGAGAAGATGGTATAAAATCACTCCAGGAAATATCTGGTGTTGACAATTTATATTTATCGTTACTTATTGCATATTGGTATTTTATGGCTGTATTAGCGGGCAGAGTGCTTTCTGCCTCTATCATTAATAAGAGAGAATTGGGTACTTTCATATCAATAATCCCTGTTTCCAGGTAACCCGCTGAACTATATCTGTTTAAAGCCGGTGTTTCAACGATTACTTTACTGATTCTGAATTCATCAATCAAACCTGAGAAATTCTCTCCCAGTTCAATGGGGAAACTCTGCTGATTTCCTATATGTGGAATATTGAATTCAACAGACTCCCGGCCTGATTTTGATGTGTAAATAATATCGGCCGGAACATTATTGATTTTATATTCCAGTAAACCTGTTTTGCTGTTAAATGTGATCATATGATGTGACCAGATTCCCGGAATAAGTTGATCTCCAGATAGAGAGATTCTTTTGGCTGAATTATCGGGGTTAATAAAAAAGTTTTCAAAATCCCAGACTAGTTGTCTATTGCTGATTGAGCAGCGAATTTCTTGTGGTATCAGATGATTTTCCCTCATCTGAAGTCCTTTCCATAAAAAAATAGTTGAACCCTCCTTCAGTGTTGCAGGAAGGATTCTGAATTCCAGAGAGAAATCTCCCCATAAACTTGATGGTGAAAAAAGAGAGTCGGAACCCGGTTCAATCATTAATGGTTCTGTTCCATCAAAGTATGCGGATCCATTCCCGAAAGAATTCTCTGCTTTAATGATTGGAACCTGTGAGAGAAAGGAATAGTTTCCAGTTTCATCATATTCTTCCGGGTTATTGAGATGAAGAATCATATCTGAAAATTTATCCGCGATATATTCATTATCGGAATTGGTTATATCGAGAAACCCTCTTTTTCCTTCAATCAGAGACAGATTCGTCAGCTGAACATTATTCCAGAGATCCTCTTCTCCAAGATAAATGACTGACTCCTGTGCCTGTAGACCTGAACAGTAAAAGAGTATTATTATAAATGTGGCTAAATGTGTTATTTGTTTTTTTACCATTCTTATGTACATTAATATCGGATATATATGAAAGATAATAAACTTAAATTGAATGATTTTAAGAATATGATAAAAGAGTTTCCTCCATCACCTGGTATTTATATCATGAAGAACAGATATAAAGAAATAATCTATGTAGGGAAAGCCCGAAATCTTAAAAATCGTGTTGGTTCATACTTTAATACAGGAAAAGATATAAAAACTACTTTTCTGGTCAGTCAGATTTTCTCTATTGAATACACTGTTACTGAAAATGAATACGAAGCATTATTGCTGGAAAACAACCTGATCAAACAATGGAAGCCGAGATTTAATATTGATCTGAAGGATGGGAAGAGTTATCCGGTTATCCGCATAACCAATGAAAAGTACCCCAGAGTCTTTCGAACCAGAACAGTTGTTGAAGACGGCTCCTCTTATTTTGGACCATTTCCCGATGTGAAGAGTATAGATAGATATATTGAGCTCATCGATAAGCTTTTTCCTGTGAGAAAGGGAAAAGGAAAAATGAAAAAAAGAGAATCTCCCTGTCTCTATTATCACATCAGACGATGTCCGGCTCCTTGTGTGGATTATATTTCCCTCGATGAATACAAGGTGAGGTTAAGAAAAATAAAAAGTCTTTTATCGGGTAAAACCCTTATGCTGGAAAAGGATCTGAAAAAAGAAATGCTCGAGGCATCAGCAGAGTTGGATTTTGAAAAAGCAGCGGAAATCAGAGATTCCATAGAGGCTATCAGTAAGCTTAATGTGGAACAGAGAATTGTGGATTTTGATTCAAAAAGCCGGGATTATATCGGAACGGCTTATTCAGGGCAGGATTTCTCATTTGCTGTTATGCAGATGAGAGATGGAAAATTGCTCGGAAGGGATATTTTCCGTTCAGTTTATGCCGGTGATCCGGAAGATGGTCTCACAGAATTTATTATTCAGTATTACGGGACAGGAAGAAAGGAGTTACCGGAGAAAATTTTTGTAGGAGATTTAAATGTTCCTCTACTGAAGGAATTCTTCCGGGTTGATAAAAAAAAAGACAACATACTCTTTCATGCTAAAGAAAAAAGAGACAAATCTGTTCTGAAAATGTCTGAGGAGAATGCGAAAATTGATCTGGATAAACTGCTCATGGAAAAAGGGAACATACCCGCCCTGGAGGAATTGAAACTGCTGCTAAATCTTCCGACACTCCCCAGGCGCATTGAGGGATTTGATATTGCGCAGCTCAACGGTCAGTTTACTGTGGCGTCTCTGGTTTCTTTTAAAGATGGAAATCCTGATAAAAAAAACTATAGACGTATTAAGATGAAAAGTCTCGATGGAAAAATAGATGACTTTAAATCAATTTCTGAAGCCGTTTCCAGGCGCTATACCAGGGTGATCAATGAGAATCTGGAAAAACCGGACCTGATTCTTATAGATGGTGGAAAGGGGCAGGTCAGTTCGGCTTATTCGGTCCTGCAGGCTCTGGATCTCGATATTCCTCTGGCGGGACTGGCAAAAAGAGAGGAACTGATTTATCTTCCCGGATTTGATAAGCCGGTGGATTTACCCGAAGGGAATCCGGCTCTCCGAGTTTTACAATATGTCCGCGATGAAACTCACCGCTTTGCCACTAATTATAACAAGACCCTTAGAAAAAGCAGATTATCCCTTTCCAGTCTCGAAAGCGTACCGGGAATAGGGGAGAAGAGAGGATTAAAACTGATTAAATCTTTCGGATCTCTTCAGGGAATATATGAACAGAGAGCAGAAGATATTGCCTCAACGGCGGGAATCAATATAGAAATAGCCGAAACTTTAAAGGCATTTTTGTCGGAAAAACTGAAATAATTACTTTTTAATACAATTATACAGAAACATCTCAATAATAGGATCCTGCATTTCTGTTTTTACCGTTCTCAATCTGTGATCATATTCTTCAATAAGAGATATAATTTTTTCAAGCTCTCTGGTTGTGTAAGATCTCACACCGCTCATATATGTTTTTTGACTTTTTTTTCCCCGTATATTGCTTTTGAGTAAAGCATCGTTCTGGGGGACATTCCGGGACAGAAGCGAACTTAGAGAGAGGAGGTTTTTAAACTGCCATAAGAGTCCACTGAGCAATTGAACAGGTTGTGTCTCTTTTGCCAGTACAATACTACCGAGTACATCGAGAGATGATTCTAAATCTCTTTTGCAGACTTTTTCAAAAAGAGTAAATACATTTTCCTCTCTACTATGAAAGAGGAAGTTTTCCACATCCTCTTCCGATATTCTTGCTCCCTCCTTGAAATAAAAGGCGAGTTTATCACAGTCATTTTTCATGGAGTCTGAATTGTTCTCTATCATTTCCAGAAGAAGTTCAACAGCATTGTGGTCTATCGACAGATTTTTTTTTCTGAAAAAAGAGATAACCCAGTCTTTCTTCCGGTTTTCAAACATTTCCCAGAAGATTTTTTTTTGAACCGGAGGGATGGCTTTTTCAATTTTAGAATCAATTTTGTTGCTGTCACTGATTAAAATGAGAGTTACATCTTCCGAGGGTGATTTGCAGTATTCGATTAGCTGATCGATGTTGCTTTTCTTTTTT
>JAEINM010000272.1 GCA_016342385.1 Spirochaetaceae bacterium
GAAAAGAAAGATTTTGAAAAAACAGGTCATGTATTTGGCAGGGCTTTTAAAGATGATCCGGCATTTTGTAATATCTTTAAAGAAAAAAAAGGCTTATGATTAGATATTCATCAATCTTCTGGAGGTCTATTATATGTCATTCAACTATAAGAGGAAAAATCTGTTATAGACATTGGAATATAAATTATTCAGGCTAAAAAGGGTATTGCCAATATTTTTGAATGGATTTGAAGGCCGCTCTTTCTGAAGTGATGTAAAAACCATTGTATTCCACGAAGCTTACCAAACCAAACCATTCTTCAATATCATAGGGATCTTGTGTCAGAGAATCCTCCAGGCTGAATTTCCACCAGGCATCCAGGTATTCGTGGATAATCACTCCGGCTCCCGGTCTTGCGGCTCTCTGGATATCCATCAGATTTTGCACTAAGCCCTCAGCTTGTTCATCTTCGCTGTTCCCTCCATAACCATAGTCGGGAGGGCCTATTGCCTCTACCATAGGAGAGACGCTAAGTCCGGTTTCAGTAATCAATAAGGGAATATCAGGATACTGATATTTTAAATATTCTATCCATCCCTGGTAATGGGTTCCCGTTGAAGATCCTGTTGGTGGATCTGATAGGTAGTAGGGTATGGCGTAGGAGTATACATTATGGCTACGAAAATCCAGAAAAGGAGTGTCAAGAATATCGTAGGTCCGTATTTCGTTGCTGTAGGAGACCAGACTTACTTTGCCGTATTGGGTGTTTTCATAGCTCTTCAGATAATCTCCCATTTCCGCTAGAAACGCTTCTGATGCAGTTAAAGATGCATCAGTCTGTATATGGATTCCACTATAGCTTTGGATCTCTGGATGCAGGTTATCAGTCTGTATAATACTGTCCCGGCTGAGTTCGTTGCCCACTAAAAAGGCAATCACCGGTGGGCTACTACCGGGATATGCAGAATAGACCCGATCAACTGTGATTCGAATATAGGATTTACATTGTTCTTTATAGCTATCGTCTTGAAAATCATCCACTTCACCATCAAACCAAATGGTCTGTAAAATGTTTAATTCCCCCTCTTCTGCAAGAGCTTCATAGACATAGACCGGTGCTCCCCATAAGCGAACTGTGTTGGCCCCAAGGTTTTTGATATTCTTCAAATCCACTACAATTCTTTCCTTCAGATTCGCATCTAAGACCTCCGAGCTTAATCCTTCTATTTCCCAGGGAAGGAATCCGGGATAAACCGGAACATAGACTACCCCCCTGATGGGGAAGGGAATGTCATTTTTTAGTATCTGATTTGTATTGACCGAAAAGAAAGATGAATTTGAAGAAGGATTATCATCCAAAGAACATGCCCCTGAGATAAGGAGAGACAATGCAAAAAAAACTGCCGGAATACTTATTTTACTCATATGACTTTAATTATAATAATTAATGGGGGGAAATACAGCTAAATTCACCGTTTAGAAGTATTTCATTGATTATCTTACCAAAAATGGAACCTAGGTACTGCTTCTTCAAAGTACGACTATTGTCCCGAGAATTAAACTTTGACTCAAGCTCAGTGACCTATTTAGTCGTATATCTAAAACAAAACTACCGGTTGCTGAGTGATTTTGCCGTAGTAATATAATACCGGAGTAACTCTACTTCCTAAAAAAAGCAATATTCTCTATATCCCCGATAACATCAGTGATCTCCATAACAGTCTTTTCCGTTCCCGGACCGAAAGTTCCAATATACCTTAGAATTATTCCTGTCTCAGGGCATAACCAGTATCTACCACGCCAGAATGGTGCGAGGATCCCGTTTAATCTAAGTTCTGCATAGATCGCTTCTCTACTCTCACCATCGATTTCAATAAACTCAGTCCCTTCTTTCTCAATTGTCATATTCAGGAGTCTGAGGCTTTCGGGATTCACAAAGAAAAACTCCCTTTCCGAATCTCCGGAAAGGGCAAAATCAAAAAAACATAATCCAAGAGGCTGATACCAGTAGGCATTTTCGGGATTAATATTTTTACTCTTTGCTCTTCTGCGCATAGAATTGGATACTTCTATATCAGTTCCATTTCTTTTCCCGGAAAAATAAATCTTATCGTCAATGTCTTTGTAGAAAAATTCCTGGATAGAACCAAAGGAATTACTTATAAAAATCCTCTCTCCTGTATAATCATTTCTAATCATTTTCAGAGAATTTTCTATTTCTGAAAATTCCCAACGGACAAGCCATTCCTCTTCCTCAGAAGTTGTACAGGTATAGTGCAGAGAAAAACCGAAAATTGAATCATTCAAAAAAAGAAAAATGAAAATAATTAAATACCTAAACAAATTATTCTCCAATCCCAGCCCTGAAGGGGTGTCATCCCTTTCCGTAGGGCCCAGTCCTATGTTTACATTCTGCTATCAAAAGACACCAATCGGTACTTGATTTTGTCCAGCAAAATAGTATCGAAGTTACAGCTCTTGTTTCTTTATAGATACAAAATCGTTTTGAAGTATCTTTTTATTGTATTTCTCTTTCGCTTTAAACAAAAGCATACTCACCCGGCTTAAGATGCTGACTTCATTATCTCCGCTTGTTTCAATCGAGAGGAAATTCAGTTCCGGTTTTTCGTGCATGATTTTTGCCATAACACCATCGGAAACTCCCGAAGAGGGCATGCAGCCAAAAGGTTTGCTGGAGATGAAACCATCTACTTTGTCGGCATAATAAATGGCTTCTCCAATCTCCAGATTTCCTTCACCACCGAATATTTCCGGATGATAATAGGGTTCCCCCAGTTCTCCGATCAGATCCAGATCGTGAAACTCCATTTTTGCTCCGAAGCTCCCGGGATTAAAATGTTTTATATAAGTGTCCCAGAAAAACTCTACGAATCGTCTTCTCGCCTTTATCTGGATTCTTACAAGAGTGTATTTGATTTTATCTTTGTAGTTTTCCGCATATTTGACAAAGCGGTCGTAGTTTTTAATCATACGCCACATATCGTACATAATTCTCTGAGTCAGATAGCCGGGAAGGGCTTCACATCCCTCATCCATAATAAATCGTCTTATATTGTAGTTCCCCGCGTTGTGGGCCAGGTTGGCAAAAATTTCACCAGTGACCAGAATCTTGGGGAGACTGATATCCTTTTTAGGTATGGCGGCGATCATTTCACCGGCTTCTTTAAGAGCTTTTGGCAGTTTCAGGAAGAAAAACCTTTGTCCGAACGCCTTATTGACATGTTCTTCCGCTCGGGAAATCACTTCCATGGCACTTTCTTTATCTACGGCATATGGCCTTATGGCACATTCCGCCGCATGGAACAGATCCGCCAGAATACTAGATTGGAGCATTCCAATTCTAAAAGGAAGATTGATCTTTAAAGCACTGTTTTTGTCGACCTTATCTCTTGTAAAGCCTGTTGAAAAAATGATGAGTCTGAAATTTTTAAATCCCGCATCATCTAAAGCTTTCATGTATTCCTGCGGGTACATACCATATCGACAGGGGCCGCATTGACCACCACCACCGACGAATACATATTTTTCTACAATCTCTTCTTTGGACAAACCGGTTTCTTTTTCGATTCTGAAGAGGTTTCTCAGTAAACTTCCCCCTGTAAAATACATGGGATTGCATTCCATCCGGTTTCCATATTCTTTACCCCAGCGGACATCTTCCAGAATATAATCTCCCAGGTCCTCATATTTAAATCCGTTTCTCTTGAAGAAACTTCTTAGGAAAAATGATTTTCTTCTCTCGATATAGTTAAAGAGGACTGTGACTTTATCCTTGTCTTTCTTAAGGAAATCCCGATTTTTATATCCGTCCCACTGTTTCTCACGAATATATTTTGGCTGTATCATTAGCTCTTAGTCTCCTTTCTTCCAGTTTGAGGAAATAATCAATTGTTTTTATCCGTATATCAAAGGTAGCCCCCGGTTTATTTTGATCGATATCGTGAAACAGAAAATGGGGTGTTCCCGAAGTGTCGAGAATACTGGATAAAAAGGCATAGGCCGGTGCATCGAACCCGCACTTAAAGCTGGACAGGTCAATTACGGCCAGATTGGGATGCCTGGCAGCCACTTTTACGGCCCATATTTTATGATTCAGGTTACGGTTGAAATCTCTGAACCAGATATCGTTGATCTCTCTGGCTCCATCATCACCCAGGAGGGGAACCAGAAATTCGTCATCGAGTGGTAGTGATTCAATAGTCAGAACGGGATACCCCAGCATCTGGAATTGTTCGGGGATACCATGATTCAGTCCCGGATCGTGATGGTAGGGGTGTCCGATAATGAGTATCCCCATTTTATCTTCGCGGATCAGGTTTTCAATGATCTTTTTCCCCTCTTTTCTCATAGAAGCCAGATACTTTTCCATGGCTTTGTAGCCTTCCCGAACGGCGTGGGCATTTTCATCAGCTGTCAGATGAAAAATATCCTGAAAGTAATCAAAAAGTGAAGCTTCAGCTTCTACCTTGTTCTTAAGATTGATAAGTGGTTTCAAATAGTGAATATTGTTCTCTTCAAACATTTTTTTATCTCTGGAGAAGACCGCTTCAACGACTTCAGGAGTTCCCATCTGTATGACACAGGCATGATCTCCACTGGTGTTTTCGACGGATCCCGGAAGATGAGTCACTCTTGGAAAGAGGATGTGGGTTAAGCCACCTTTTTTTATCAAATTATACACATGAGCCGGAGCTGCTTTTGCGGGAAAGCAGGGATCATTAGCGCCCCATTTATTTCCTTCACTCCACAGTTTGGACGATGTATAATCGCTGTAAACTATGTTTTCTATGGCCAAAGCCCTAAGATATGTACTAAAAAAAGGATTGTAATAATACTGATTCAATAATCGCGGAATACCTATGACCATTGATTCCCTTTTTTTATGATCCGCCTTAGGAGCTCTTTTAAACCTTTTTTTGAAAAGTCCCTTTTGAGGAGATCCCGCTGTGGGCATGGGGTTAAAATCCCAATTATCAAATACGGTTTTTGCTGAAAGTTCACTTAAATCAGGTGTGGCGTGACGGAGAGAACTCTTTTCTTTCTGTAAGGCCTTCAGACTGTCTGTTGTTTCACACAATCCCTTATCGCAGCCATTACCGGAGATAAAGAGGACTGATGTCTCCGGTGTCGTGTTTATTGTCGTAAATGTTCTGGGACATTTATTTGTACAAAAGTTACATCGCGTTGATTCATCATTTTTTGTAGTGAAGGTTATCCGGGAACTGTTGAATATTCCCGGAAATCTGGTTTTTGATTTGTTTTCCATCACTTCAAGGGCTGCACCGATGGCACCACCTATATCAGCATATTTATGAACATTGATCACCGCATCGGGAATCTTTTTCTTTATATAATCCACCTGAGCTTTTACGGCAGCCAGATTTTTCTGTGTTCCCCCCTGGAGAACAAATCGTTTTCCCAGCCGGGAGATATTGGATTCCTGAACAACATAATTCCAGATATTCATGGGAAGAACCAGAGCTAGACCTGCCATGATTTCCTCTTTACTCCATCCCTGCTGCTGGAAATTCACTTTATCCTGTTCCATAAATACGGCACAGCCATAATTGAAGGCTGGAGCAATGGATGCTTTAAAGGCATAGTCGGCATATTCCTCTACAGGAATATTAAACTGCTCCGCCATCCCCTGGAGGAAATAGCCGTTCCCTGCAGAGCACTGTGTATTGAGTTTAAAATCTGTCACGCGGTTGTTTTTCATAAAGAGGATCTTTATGTCCTGTCCGCCAATGTCGCAGATAATGTCAGTATCGCCGTAATATTTAACGGCGGCACGCATATGGGCAACTGTTTCAACAACTGAAGAATCCAGTGTGAATGCTTCTTTTAAGATAGATGAAGCATAACCGGTCACTC
>JAEINM010000273.1 GCA_016342385.1 Spirochaetaceae bacterium
TATTAACTGATTTTCAGCTGTTCAACAAATCCGTACCCATTTCCGAAGATTCCCCATTGAAACAACATATCAGTTTCACTGAAGAGATAGCACTGACTCATGAGCAGTCTGTATTCAGTTTAAAATTTTCCTCATTAAATTTTCTCTATCCTGAGAAGAATCAATATGCCTATTTTATGGAGGGAATTGATAAGGATTGGATATATGTCGATAGCAGTCAGAGATTTGCAACTTATACTAATCTTGACCCGGGAGAATACCGCTTTAATGTAAAAGGATCTAATAATGATGGGATATGGAATGATCAGGGAGTCTCTGTTCAGATAAAAATCCTTCCACCCTGGTGGGAATCCTGGTGGGCTATTTTTATGTATATCCTCATAATTGTATCTATTGTTTTTTTGATAATTACATTCAGGACTTCTACTTTGAAAAAAACAAAAGAGGGATTGGAGCAACTGATTGACTCTATGCCTTCCATACTGATAGGGGTCGAGTCCAGCGGGAAAATTACTCACCTGAATCAAACTGCTAAAGAGATGATGGGAATTTTGGGTACTGATGTTATAGGAAAGAATTTTTTTGATGTTTTTACTCAGATGGAATCAGAAAGAGAAATGATAAGAAAGAGCATCATTACAGGAGAAACTAAAAAAGAATTAAAGAAATCCCGCATGACGGAAAATGGAATTAAATATGAAAATCTGACAGTTTTTCCCTTTATTGCCAATGGTGTAAAAAATGCGGTAATCCGAATTGATGATGTAACCGAATCGGTCCGAATGGAAGAGACCATGATTCAGAATGAAAAAATCCTTTCTGTCGGTGGACTTGCCGCGGGGATGGCTCATGAAATTAATAATCCTCTTGCCGGAATTATTCAGACAACGAGTGTCCTCGCTAACCGGATAGGTCAGGATCTTAATTTACAGAAGAATCGGGAGGCCGCGGAAAGAGCCGGGACTTCAATAGAAGCGATCAAAAAATATATGGATTCAAGAGATATTCCCCGGATGCTGGATGCTATAAAAGAATCGGGAAAAAGGGTTTCATCTATTGTGGGGAACATGCTTAGTTTTGCCCGAAAAGGGGAAGGGGAAAAGAGCTCCCATTCAATGATGGAAATTATCCATAAAACCTTGAAGCTGGCTTCAACAGATTATGATCTGAAACGACAATATGATTTTAAGACGATAGAGATTAAAAAAGAGTATTCTGAAAATCTTCCTCTAATTATATGTGAAGAAGCAAAAATCCAGCAGGTCCTGCTTAATATATTTAGAAACGGGGCTGAAGCTATGCATGAATCACAAACTGAAAATCCCGGTTTCATTATACGACTATATTCAGAACAGGAACAGCATAGGTTGATTTTGGAGATTGAAGATAATGGTCCGGGGATCTCTGAAGAGATTCGCAGGAGAATATTTGAACCTTTTTTTACAACAAAACCAATAGGTATTGGTACCGGACTGGGATTGAGTATTTCTTATTTCATAATTACTGTTAATCATAATGGAGAGATGTCAGTTGAATCTACTCCCGGGATTGGAACTAAGTTTGTTATAAGTCTTCCAATAGAACCGGCTGATTAGTTTTTTATTCTTAGGATGGATTTTAATTTTATTGATATCATCACCTGCCGATAATAAGGCAGTGGTAACTATGAAATTATTTCCGAAACGCAAACAGAAACTAAAAAAACCAGAAATTGATGCAGTAATAGATAAAATCCGGGGTGAGTATGACAAATATATTGTTACTTTCCACAAACCGGCCACGCTTAAACAGGCCTTTGAGAACAGGTATAGAACGGCTCTCATAGAAGGCATGGATATAGAGCGCTTTCTCAATGAAGAGATCGCCGCTGTTCAATCGATTTTTATCCATCAGAAAAAAATCGATAAAGAAAAAAAGACCGAGCAGGAAAAAGAAAGACAGAAAGCCCTGAGAAAGAACCAGCCTGATTTTGCAGATCAGGTTCTGAAAAAACTCAAGGATAAAATTATTGTTTATCCCGCTTTAAAATTCCATAAAGATGCCTCTTATGAAATAACACATCTCTATGGAGCAATCTGGAAATTTGAAAAACAGCATTGGCCTTCTATCGATAACTTTATTTCGGAAAACCAGAGTTGGGCTCTACGGGGAGAAAAAAAAGATTTTAATAATGAGATCTGGCGATTTATTCCTTCCGGTGAAAATGGAATTCCTGTCGTTCTTGAACGATATTATTTCATGTTGAACAGGTCTGATACTCCTCTCAAAGAAATATCCTATGAAGCACAGCAATGTATTAAACAGGCTGCATTTCTCTTAAATGATATTCTCTGGAGTTGTAATCAGATAATAAAGACGGGAATAGACAGTAATATCATTGAAAAAAATCTTATTTATGTCCAGAATATTGTAGAAGACTTTAGAATTAAAGATTTGAAAAATCGATAAATTCATAGGAGATAATCATGTCATATATAAAATTAACAGATGAGAATTTTGAACAGGAAGTTCTCAAGTCAGATATACCGGTCCTTGTAGATTTCTGGGCGGAATGGTGCGTCCCCTGTAAAATGCTCGGACCGGTTATTGAAGAGCTGGCCGATGAATATGCAGGGAAAGTGAAAATCTGTAAGCTCGATGTCGATGATGCACCTTCAACAGCGGGACAATTCAGTGTTCAGAGCATTCCCACTATTATGGTTTTCAATAAAGGTGAACAGGTTACACAGACACTTGGAGCTCAGCCGAAAGATGTCATTGTAAAATTATTTGCTGATCTGATATAATTCGTAATTGCGGGTTTGAAACCCGCTAAATCATAACCTGACCTTGCGATATTCCGTACACGGGCAATCCTATATTCCGTAGGGGACGGTCGCAACCTTCCCCTACGGAATATACACATTATCGGAATTGGCCTGACCGAAACTCTTTTCTCCCGTCGGGACAATATGCCAATCGCTTTTATTGTTGGAATCCCCTGATAAACTATTCCGGCCGATTGATCTGGTTCCTGTTGTTCCTTCAGAATTGACAGCATCTTCAGGCCGGATAAATCCATCTGTGTTTTTCCATGCACTCAGAAAGGACAGTTCTTCTATCATGCCGATTGTTGAAGCGGTCCACCCATGATAATCTTCACTGTCAGCGGTTATTCTATTTGAATAGGCTACAGCGTCTATTATCTCTCCGAATGGGTTTGTGTATAGACTGATTACACCGTTCTTTCCGGAGATCGGTTTATCTCCATCAACCCATAAATCCCAGGCCAGGTCGGAGGAGAGTTTTCCCGTTGAAGCGGTTTTGTCTTTTGTTTCTGAAATATCACCTTCTGTCCCCTCTGGGCGCATATGAATGATAATGTAGTCTCCTTGAAGTATATCGAGAGAGGGTAGAATATATTCTTCACTAAAATTATCAGCTGTACCCAGATACAATGTCACACCAGCTGTATTCCCCGGGCCCACTGCATATAATTCTATTGTATCGGGATTATTGCCACTTCCCTCGGGATTGAATTCATTTATCAGCAGGGGAGGTCTTTCGGGATTCCATCCGTAATAGTGAAAAATAAATGAAAGCAAATTCCCCTTTGAATCACTCACAATGCTGCGGAATTTATACATTTTTCCGGGAATTTGTTGCTCCAGAAAATAAAAAATAATGCTGTTTTCTTCTGTAGTCCATTTTTCAAGGGGCAGTGCGGGATCGCATTTGTAGTCATTTCCACTGAATAAAACCGGTTCATCAAAGGTAATGGTAAGAGAGTCTCCCCTATTGATTTCAATATTCTGAAGCACTGGCGGGTGAAGGTCAATGTTCAAAAAACTGTTCTCATTATTAAACGGCTCCCTGCAGGATATGAAAAGAATTATTATTGCCACAGTAATTGGTTTCATGATTGTCCCCTTTGTAGTAATATATACAGAGAATGTGGGCTCTCCCGCTTCAATTGATAGTAAAACAGGAGAAAATATATGTGTGGAATCGTTGGGTATTGCGGAGATAAGCTGGCTTCTGAGGTTCTGTTATCCGGCCTTAAAAGACTGGAATATCGAGGGTACGATTCCTCGGGAATCAGTGTAAACAGTGGTAACAAGCTCTCTATCATTAAAAAAACAGGTAAAATCAAGAATTTGAGGGACGCTGTTCCGGAGAATCTACCGGGACATTTCGGTATAGGTCATACCAGATGGGCGACCCATGGTGGTGTAACAGATATTAATGCACATCCGCACTCCGATAGTTCTGAAAAAATCGCTGTGGTTCACAATGGTATTATCGAGAATTATACAGGACTGAAGGAGAAACTTCTCCGTGAAGGATATGTCTTCAAGTCTGAAACCGACTCAGAGGTTCTTGCGCATCTCATTTCCAAATTTTATGAGGGAGACCTCGAATCAGCAGTAAAATCAGCATTATCTCTGGTAAAGGGGACCTATGGGATCATCGTTATGCATGCCGATAAGGACAATGAATTGATAGGCGCCAGAAATGGTTCACCTCTCGTTTTGGGTATCGGCGATGATGAAATGTTTCTCGCTTCAGATGTTTCAGCCATATTGGCTTATACCAAGCAGGTTGTCTATTTTGAAGACGGTGAAGTTGTTAAAGTCACATCAAAGGGATTTACGACATCTGATCTTAAAAATAATAGAGTCAGCAAAGACATGGAGAACATTTCCTGGGAATTGGAAGAGATGGAGAAGGGGAAATTTTCGACCTATATGGAGAAAGAGATTCATGAGCAGGTGGAATCCATCCCCAGAGCCATGAAAGGTCGAATTAATGAGGATCTTGCAACAGCTGTTCTCGGTGGATTAAATATGACAGGTAGAGAATTACTCGATGTGGAACGGGTAAAGATTATTGCTGCCGGGACTTCCTATTACGCCGGTCAGGTGGCATCCTATATAATCGAATCATTGGCGAGAATACCCAGTAGTGCTGAACTGGCATCGGAATTCCGTTATAGAAACCCTGTCGTTGAGAAAAATACTCTCTATTTTGCCATCTCTCAGTCAGGTGAGACTATCGATACACTTTTTGCCTTGAGAGAAATCAAACGGAAAGGGGGTAGGGTCCTCGGGATTTGCAATGTTGTCGGTTCCACTATTCCCAGAGAATCCGATGGCGGTGTTTACATTCACTCCGGCCCGGAGATCTCTGTGGCTTCCACAAAAGCTTTTACATCTCAAATCACAGCCTTGTATCTTTTTGCTATCCATATGGCCAGAATGAGAGATATGTCTCAGTCGTCTGGGGCAGCTTTTCTCAAAGATCTGAATATTATACCAGAGGCAATAACTGATATACTCAATAGAAAAGCAGAATTACAGAAAATAGCTGAAAAGTATGCTCATTACCCCAATTTCCTTTTCCTCGGTAGAGGAATTAATTGCCCTGTAGCTATGGAGGGCGCGCTTAAACTGAAAGAAGTTTCGTATATTCATGCTGAAGGGTATAGTGCGGCAGAGATTAAACACGGACCTATTGCCTTGATTAATGAAAAAACGCCTTCAATGTTCCTTGTTCCCGATGATCATATGAGGGAAAAAATAGTCTCTAATATGAAAGAGGTTAAGGCCCGAAATGGCAAAGTTCTCGCCATCGCTGTCAAAGGCGATAAAGAGGTTGAAGATATTGCCGATGAAGTTTTTTATGTGAGTAAAACACATGAAAATCTATATCCCTATCTGATGGTTGTTCCCCTGCAGCTTTTTTCATATTTTTGTGCCATGGAACTGCACCGCGATGTGGACCAGCCCAGAAATCTGGCTAAGTCTGTTACGGTAGAATAAATCCATTGTTGTAGAGACAAGGCATGCCTTATCTCTACAACAAATTGCGTCTCTACAACAAATTAAATTAT
>JAEINM010000274.1 GCA_016342385.1 Spirochaetaceae bacterium
GCATGCTGAAACTTGTGGGGAATCATTACTGTTCGGAAATGGTATAGGGTAAAGTCAGGTCTTCCAGTAGCTCTTCTCCTGTTTCCTTGGCCATTTCATTTTCTTTATCATAAAACCAGTCTATTTTTACTTTTTTTCCCCTCTTATAAGCATCATCAAGAAGATCAAATATATAAAACATGGCTTTTGTACTGCTGGTATTTAAATAGAGGAGTTTAATTTTCAGAAGGAGTTCTTCGTTATCTTTCGATATATATTCTTTTATCCAGTTAATAACCGGTTCATAAAAGGAGCTGGAGTTTTCAGGATAAGACTGTCCCTCTATCAAAAATTCTTTTTTGTCACTATCCAGTAAAATTCTCGGTGTCGATTTTCCGGCGGCAATATCAATCATGTTAATAAAGTTCCTTTCTCATAGTATAAAACAAGAACATCCTGTTGGCTAGATAGAAATCCCCTTTTGTTCATAGGGAACTAAAGTTCAGCCCCCTTCCAAGGACCTCTTAATGTAAGGGGGGGGGCGCTCTCAAACTTTAAAACCCAGAACAACAATATCATCTCTTTGAGACTCGTCTTTCATATACTCTTTCAGTTCTTTTTCAAAATGTGCCTTCTGTTCAGGTAGAGGCAGATCTGCATATTTTAACACCATTTTATTAAATCTAGTTTTACCGAAACTGAAGTCCTTTTCACCACCATTCTGGTCAAGGAATCCGTCAGTCGTCATATAAAAAGTCTGATTCTCTTCAATTGATATTTCATGATTAGTATACTCGAACTTTTCCTTGGACTTGAAGTAACCGATACTCTGTTTGTTCCCCTTCAGCTCAGTAAGCTTTCCATTCTGTACAATCCTCAATGAATTTTTTGCTCCTGAAAATATGACTCTTTTGTCCTCTTTACTATAATAACAAAGACCCATATCCAGGCCGTCATCAGAGAGGGATTTCTCTGTATTCTGATTGAGTAGACTCCGCAGTACTTTATTCAGCTCTTTGAGTATCAATGCGGGATTATCATCTATAAAATGACTGGCAATCCGGTTTAATACTGAATAAGTTGTCATTGTCATAAGGGCTCCAGGAACACCGTGTCCCGTACAGTCACAGACAGCCAGAAGAAAACCTTCTTTCGTTTCATGAAACCAGTGAAAGTCTCCTCCCACCACATTCTTCGGTCTCCAGAGAGTGAAGTGCTCTTTTATATTCTTAGTCAAAACTTCTTTCTGAGGAAGGATCGACTGCTGAATGGTACTGGCGTAGGTGATACTGTCCATAATCTGAGTGTTTTTATCGGACAACTGCAGATTTGCCGTATTCAGTTCTTCGGTCCTGGTTTTAACTTTTTCTTCCAGAGTGTTGTTCAGTTCAATATTCTCGTCATTACTTATTTCAAGATCGATATAAGTTTTGGAATATCGCTTGGCAAGAATGATGGAGAAAGTGATAATCATAGCAAAGAAGCTCTCACCTATTAGCGGTAACATATTGTAACCGGCTATTCTATAGAATACGCCAGTGAATAAAATCATATTAAAAAGAAAACTAAAGATAAGAATGGACACACCAATTGAGAATAACTTTGCATAATCGGTTTTTGCTTTTATTGCTTTAACATTTAAAACAACCAGATATATCAATAAAAATATATAACTCATATTAAAAAAGGCATATTGGTATTTAATAAAAAAGACAATATGACCAGTTATTACATATTCGATTATTAATGCAAAACTCGATAAGAGATAATAGCCTGTTAATATCTTTCCTATAATTCCCTTTTTTCTTCCAAGAAATGAGTGAATAAAGTTCAAGATCATGTAATAAGTATTAATTGCGGCAAGAAAAGTTAAAACAGAATATACCCAATAACGGTCTAAAACATAAAGAGAGATTCCATGGTAACCAAAGTTCATTAAACCGATACAAATATTAAGCAGTGCAAACCAAAGGTAATATTTCTCCGTTTTTCTAAACAAAAAGTATAATAAAAAATAGAATCCAAGAAATAAACAGATAAAAGAAATTGAAGTTTGAGTAATAAGAAATCTCGTCCAATGTGACTTTATCTTTTTTAAGGGACCAATTTTAATAAAACCGACAAATCCTCCCCACTCATCAACAGAGCTAACTCTTAGAGCTAGGATGTTTTCTCCCTTAATTAACAAATTACCTGGTATTTCTATAAATTCCGGTTTACTTCCTGTATCTGATTTATCTCCATCATTTGAAAATTTTCTTGTTTCGTGAATTAAGTGCTCATTCAGGTATACCTGTAAACTACCATAACTATAAGGAAGAGAAATGCCAAGTTTAAAATCATTTTCCAATTCTGGTAATTCTATATTAATACGGTACCAAGCATTTCCATTATATTCAGTTAATTCCGGGAGTTTTTGTTGCCATGGCTGATCCGGTGTAATTGAGAACCAATTATTCGTAATTAAACCTATATTTTCATTCTCTTCCTTGTCATCTATATTGAATATCCAATTATTAGACAAAACATATATATTCTCTGGATTATGAATTACAAAAGAATCTGAAGAAAACAATCCTATTGGATTTAATAAAAATATAATCAACAATAAAAATATTAATTGAATTCTTCTAGACATTTACGTTATTCCTATAATAGAGAAAAAATTTTCTAATCAATTTGTAACAATATTAAATTATTTTACCAGGCGATTCCGACTCTTCCGGATTTCAAATCGTCTTTGTTATCAACGATTTTCTTACATTCATCTTCATGAACATCATAACCCTTATCATTTAACATTGCCTTCAGGTCCCTATGATCATTCCCTTCCAATTTTTCCTCAACGGCTTTACCCAGATCAGGATTTTTTGTCAAATCAACCAATAAATCAACCAAGCTTTTCATAAGAGTCTCCTAGTTATCTTTCATTGTGTTTAATGATAGTTGGGTAATGTAGAAACTGTCAATTCTTTTCATTTTTAGATCCAATAATAAAAGTTTTAGCAGACCGGATTGAAGTGTCACGTTTTTTAAAAAATATTGCTTTTTTTGAATCAGCAAAGAGGAATATGGTGTTTATCAGATATGAAATACTTTCAAAGGAAGAGCCCCCCGGCCCCCTGAAGGGGGAGAAAAGAGCCCCCCGGCCCCCTGAAGGGGGAGTTAAGAGAAGAAAAGTCCCCTTTAGGGGATTTAGGGGCTCTGATTTAGGGGCTCTGATTTAGGGGCTCTGATTTAGGGGCTCTGATTTAGGAGGTTTGATTTAATGGCTAATAAAAATACTTTATCTGATGATGCTATCGCTTCTCCTTCAGTTTTATGCTCTTCAAATCCGGGTCTTTATGAGAAATTAGAATATGCGGCAATTGATATGAGAAAGAATCCTACGGTTGCTGAAAGATTATTATGGGAAAAATTAAGAAATAAACAGTTGGGGATCAAATTCAGACAACAACATGTTATCGAAAAATTTATTGTTGATTTCTGTTCAATAAAATCATCTTTAATTATAGAAGTGGATGGAAATATTCACGATGATCAAAAAGAATATGATGAAGATAGAACCAGAATACTAGAAAGTCAGGGATATACAGTTATTAGATTTAAGAATGTAGAGGTATTGAAAGATATTGATGATGTTCTATTAAGGATAAATGCAGCTTTAAAGAGCCCCCCGGCCCCCTGAAGGGGGTGTAAAGAGCCCCCCGGCCCCCTGAAGGGGGAGAAAAGAGAAGAAAAGTCCCCTTTAGGGGATTTAGGGGCTTGGATTTAGGGGCTTGGATTTGGGGTTTTAATTTAGTTGAATGAACTATCAGCCATTTTTTAATTTCACCTTTTTCTAAAAATTCTATGATACTATAATTTCCAATCACATGAATAAACTGAAAAACCTTTTAAAACCGGCTGACATCCTACTGATTGTACCGCCCTTTTCACTGCCCGATTCCCAATCTCTCGCGGTTCATACGCTCCAGGCCTTCGCATCGCAGAAGGGCTTCTCTGTTCAGATTTTCTACGCCAATATCCATTTCGCCAAAGTCCTGGGGAAGGATTACGAGGCTCTGTGTAATTCCAGTACGGCACTGGTCGGCGAGAGAGTCTTTTCCAAAGCCGCCTTCGGCGATGAGGGAAAGAACAGTCTCCATGAAAATATCTATGACATTAATAGTATTTACGGCCCTGAAAAAGGGAGTAAATTCCCCATAGATAATGTCTTCTACCCCCCTCCCCTCCAATTGGATCTTTCCCGATTGAGGGAAATAGAGGAGATCGCCTGCCGGTGGGTCCGGGATGTTTCCGACGCTATAAAAGGTATGTCCTATAAGCTGATTGGATGCACCACAAGCTATGAACAGACCAATGCCTCTTTTGCCATCTTAAAACATGTGAAAAAGGCCATACCCCATGTGACAACTCTGATCGGCGGATTTAACTGTGAAGGGAACATGGCTGAGGGGATAGCGTCACTGGATCCCGAGAGAAAGGTGATCGATTATATCTTTTCCGGAGAGAGTGAGAATAAATTTACTGCGTTCCTGGAGAATTTAAAAAGCAATAAAAAGAACAAAGACAGAATAATCTCCAGTTCTCCTTTAAGGGATATGGATTCGATCCCACCGTTAGATTATTCAGATTATTTCACCCAGCTGTACAGCTTTTTCCCCGAGTATAGAGAGAAAAAGGATAAAATAAGCTTGTCCTATGAGACAAGCCGGGGATGCTGGTGGGGAGAGAAAAATCAGTGTCTCTTCTGCGGATATGATGAAAGAATGTCTTTCCGCCAAAAGAGTGCCGATAAGGTCTACGGGGAGATTGATGACCTGAAAAAATACCCCTTTTCAAGACTCGATATGGCCGATCTGATTATGCCCCAGGATTATTTTAAAGACCTGATCCCCAAGCTGGAGAGGGACAATAATGAATTTGATATCTATTACGAGCAGAGGGCCTCTCTCGACTACAAAAAGCTGAAAGCCCTGAAGAAATCCCGCATTAATTATGTCCAGCCGGGCCTGGAAACATTCTCCAACAGCCTGCTGAAGATAATGATAAAAGGGAATTCCGTCGCCACCAATATACGGTTTTTAAGAATGACCGGAAGCCTGGAAATCAATGCCTACTGGAACATGATCTGGGGTTTCCCCGGAGAGAAGAGGAAGGATTATCTCAGCATGATAGAATTCCTCCCATGGTTGTTCCACCTGAAACCTCCCATAGGCCTTTTCCATCTGATACTGGTCAAGTTCAGCCCTATCTATAGAGATCTTAAAAAATACGGCATCAGGGATGTTCATCACCTGCCTGTATACGGGGAAATATATCCTTCCCACACTGATTTTGAAAAAATCGCCTATATTTTTACGGGGGAATACGAAGCGGAAACCTATTCAGATCCCAAACTGATTATAGAACTGGAAAAACTCTTAAAACAATGGAATGACCGATGGCCCATGCTTTTGACAAGGCCGCGGCTCCATCTGTACAAAAACGAGGATAATTCCTACACATTGCTGGATACCAGAATGCTGCCGGAAACAGAGAATACCTATGAGCTTGATAAAGATACTGTAATAGAGATTCTCATCGGAGGAAATTACAGAGGATCAGAAACTCAGAAATGGGCACTGAAGAAGAAAATAGCCCTTCAAATAGATGGAGCATTTATCCCCCTTATGACCAGCTCTCCTGAATTATGGGATGAAATGCTCCCTCACCCCGAAGAAAAGCCCCCTGAAAAGCCCCCCGGCCCCCTGAAGGGGGTGTAAAGAGCCCCCCGGCCCCCTGAAGGGGGAGTTTAATGGGAATGGAAAGTCCCCTTTAGGGGATTTA
>JAEINM010000275.1 GCA_016342385.1 Spirochaetaceae bacterium
TTAACTGATGCTATTGAAGATGTTGTCGATAAAAGTGATAAAATAGGTTTTTGTTTTTCTTATCCTACAGAAATCCTTCCCAATAAAGATGGCCGTCTGATTAAATTCAGCAAAGAGGTACAGGTCCCTGAAGTAGAGGGGAAAATCATTGGAGAGAATCTTATTGAGAGAATCCGGAGTAAGGGATCAAAAGTCGATCATAAAATTGTAATCCTCAATGATACGGTAGCTACTTTATTAACAGGTAAGGCTTCTGCACCGGAAAGAAACTATGATGGTTACCTGGGATTTATACTGGGTACAGGCCTCAACAGTTGTTATTCTGAATCGAATGAACTGATTCACAAACTCGATTCCATACACCTCGACGGATCTCACAGGCAGATTATTAATGTCGAGTCCGGTGCTTTTGCAGTGACCCAAAGGGGTGCTATTGATAAAGTCCTGGATAGTAAAACGACAGACACTGGTTCTTATCTATTGGAAAAAATGACTTCCGGTGCCTATTTCGGGGCATTGGTCTCTGAAGTTCTATTTGAAGCGGAGAAGACTGATCTTTTTAATAAGGAATTTAATGATGAACTGATTGCTGCCGGTTCTCTCAATACGAGACAGGTCAATGAGTTTCTGCAGAATCCTTTCCGCGATAATAATATTCTCAGTGAAATCTGTTTTAAACATGATGATAAAAATAGAGAGATTCTCTATTTTCTCATTGATTCCATGTTGGAGAGGGCTGCAAAATTGGTCGCTACAAATATGGCGGCTATAATTCTAAAATCCGGAAAAGGAACGAGTCCCGTCAGACCGGTTTGTCTGACAGTCGATGGTACGACTTTTTATGCTTACCATAAATTCCAGTATAGAGTGGAGCAGTATCTTAATAATTTCCTAATGAGAGAGCGCAAGCGGTATTTTGATATTGTTCAGGTCGAAGATGCACCGCTTATTGGTGCCGCTATTGCCGCATTGACAAATCTTTAAAAAATAGAGCCCGGAATTAACCGGGCTCTATTAATAAAAAAGTGTTATATAAAAAAATTTAAAAGGAGACACTGATAATATTATCCACATCATTCTGATATGAAGCAGATTTTTCAATAACCGAATAGAGTGTGGTTGTATCCTGGTTTGAAAAACTTATACATTCCTTGAGAAAAGTTATTTCTCTCGTATTTCTACTAATCAAAAGATTGTTGACTGTAACAAATCTTTCGGATACTTTTAATTTATTTTCAAGCTGATTCAACGATGAATCCAATTCATTTTTTTTACTGTTGAGGTCATAAATCTGCTGTCTGTTCTCTTCTATGCTCACTTGAAGTTTCTGCCTCAACTCTTTATCTGTTAATGTCAGTTTCAGGGCATATAATTCTGCAGATGTCGATTTCAGATCTACTAGGAGTAAGTCTATTTTGTTCAGCAGCTCATAGATTTCAGACTGCTGATTTCTGTCATTTTCAATGATATTTGTGTACTTTACTATTTCACTTTCAAATGTTTCATTTTCACTGAGAAGTGTACTAATCTCTGAATCGGCGTAATTTTTATCGATGAAATAGGGATCCATTTCATTAAACTCAAGCATGGTTCCGAAATTATTCCCGTAAAGCTTTGAATAATTGTTATCCAGACTTAAATCATTCTTCCCGTAAATATTTTCCAGATTATTAGCGCTTAATGTCATGACTGTGGTGAAAATAATACAAAATGCAAGAGATCTATTTTTCATTCGAGAATCCTTTATTCCTTTTTTAGTATACTAGCAATTAGCATGCCAATTATTATAATGAAGTTTTGTGCTTTCTTATATATAATCTGATGGTACCATTCGACGTTTCTGTCGATTGAGACGACATAACCGTCGCCGTGATTAGAAATAATTTGACTCAGGACAGGAGAGGCCATATTGTTAGTACCACCAATCTAATCAAAATAAATTATAGAGAGGAGTTGCATTATGGGTACACCGCATCTGGAAGCAGAAAAAGGGGATATTGCCGAATCAGTCCTTCTTCCGGGAGATCCGCTCCGGGCCAAATTCATTGCTGAGAATTTTCTGGACAATCCTGTCTGTTACAACCAGGTGAGAGGAATGCTAGGTTATACAGGAACATATAAAGGTAAAAAAGTTTCAGTACAGGGAACAGGAATGGGAATCCCATCAATTTCCATTTATGTCAATGAATTAATTTCACAATACAGTGTCAAAAATCTTATACGAATAGGGACCTGTGGATCCATTCAGAAAAGTGTAAAAATTAGAGATGTTATTCTTGCTCTGAGCGCCTCTACCGACTCTTCAATCAACAAGAACAGATTCGGAGGACTCGATTATGCTCCTACTGCTGATTTCGAGCTGCTCAATAGTGCCTGGAAAATTGCTAAAAAAAATAAACTTCCCGTAAAAGCCGGTCCTGTATTTACGTCGGATTCTTTTTATGGTGATGATTCAAACTGGTGGAAGATCTGGGCTGAATTCGGAATAATAACCATCGAGATGGAAACCGCCGGACTTTATACTCTGGCAGCAAAATACAAGGTCCATGCTCTTTCTCTTCTGACAGTCAGTGACAGTATCCTTACAGGAGAGGCGACAAGCTCTCAGGAAAGACAGGAGACTTTTAATCAGATGATAGAGCTAGCTCTTGAAACCATCTATTCATTCTGACCTTCTCCCCCCGGTGAGACAGAGAGGGATCTTCTCTCTTCTTCTCCCTTGTCTGAAGGGGTCTCTTTGAGGGGGAAGTCGTATTTGCCGTGGAGAATACAGCCTTTTTCTCCCGGAGAGCACTCTTTTTTTAAGCGAAGGCACTGACCGTCTTTAATTTTATATTTGCAATCAAAACTCATTATTCAATTGTATTCCTCAACCCTGAACGACTTGGTTTCTCCCATTTTCCTTAGCCCTGTACAGGGCTGTATCGGCTCTCTTTATTATATCCTGTGGCACAATATCCAGTTTTGGATCGAAACTGACAATTCCTACGGAAATAGTGGTTTTAACCTCGGTGTTCTCATATTTAAATACTTTTTTTTCTACCGTATTTCTGATCCTTTCGGCAATATTCAGTGCAACATCCATCTGAATATACCGGAGTACAACAGTAAATTCTTCACCACCATATCTAGCGGCCATATCCTCCATACGAAGCTGGCCTAGTAATATAGAAGCAATTTCCTTTATGACAATATCTCCGAAAGAATGGCCATAGGTATCATTGAGATTTTTGAAGTGATCAATATCAAGCATGAGTAGGCAAATACTCTCTTCATCATAAGTTGTGATTATATCTCTTAAATTCTGAAAAAGCACATGGCGCTGTTTCAGTTTGGTCATCATATCTGTAGACGATACTTCGAAAAGGAAAGTGTTGTTTATGGCGATAGCACCCAGATCTGCCACGCTTCTTAAAAATTTTTTCTCTTCCTGTGAATAACTGGTTCCCGATATGCGTCCACCAAGAACAATAATACCCTGCAGGTCATGTTTCATAATAATTGGTATAATCAGTGAGGGTTCGAGAATGGTAAATGTTTTTATATCAGAGATCTCTTTGATATCCTCAAGAAGTTCCGGCATAGTGATACAACTTTCAAGTTTTAAAAGAGAGCTGATTATGGCGGATTTTTCATCTATGGAATAATCTATATTTTTATCGGGATTAAATCCCTCATAATTTCTATAGAGGGTGAATTCTCTGCTATCTATATCATTTTTGATAAATAGACCGGCTTTTATGACCATAGATCGTCCCATACATGTCAATAGAAGAGAGTCCAGCAAAGTGGCATATTCCAGATTGGAATTTAAACTCTTACTGATATCCAGTAGTTCTCGGAGATCTTTTATTTCACTTTTAAGTTTATCAATTTCCTTCTGATCAGGCATTAATTCAACTTTAAGTCAAAAAAACACAAGATTCTAGAGTTTTATAATAAACTAATTAGATTTTAATAAATTACAGAACTTTTATTGTAAAGTTTTCTTCATCTTTTGAAGCTTGATATTGAAAATTATTCACACTATTCTTGTACTATACAAGCATTGTTAAATCGAGGTTTTGAACTATATGCTCCAATATCTTTTAAAACATAGAATTCCCATTCTGATTATAGGGATTATTTCCACTATCCTTATGGGTTTTAATATGATCTACCTTTCTATAGATGGTAGTTTTTCATCTGTTCTTCCAAAAAATGACAGTGATTTTTTATACAATAGATATGTTGAGCAGACTTTTGGCAATTCAGACGAACTAATCATACTCGTAAAAGATAAGAGGACAATTTATAGTGAACGATCTCTTCGGCTCATTAAGGAATTATCCCGTGAACTTTCGTTAATTGAAGCGGTTGATGAGAGTCGGATATTCAGTATTCTAACCGCATCGGGTCACAATAAAGGAGACTTGAAGGAGTTTATAGATAAGGATCCCTTTATTGCGGATTTTCTAGTGGGTGAAGAGGATAGGAGTACTCTTATTGTTGCACCTGTTTCAAATGAAATAGCTCTTTCTGATGTGGCCTTAAGAGAATTGGCCGATAAGACTATCTCTCTTGTGGACAGGTATAGAGAGAAATACCCGGAAATCCAGCTCTATGTTACAGGGCACCCCATTGTCAATGCTGAGATTGTTAAAAAAATGGCTAATGATCTCTTTCTCCTTTTTCCTGTAGCCATAGTGGCAGTGGCACTGATGTTACTCTATATTTTGAGAAGTTTCAGGGGAATGATGATTCCTTTAACAATCACATTTGCCTCTATAGCCTGGACTTTAGGTTTGAAAGGGCTCTTAAGATCAAACCTTACCATAACAGAAACTGTGATTCCTGTCATACTCATTTCCATAGCCTGTGCAGACGGAATTCATATGGTGAGCGAAACCTTTCATTATATGCACAGAGGACTGTCCTCCCGGAAAGCCGTTATCAGAGCGGTAAGCAATCTGTGGAAACCCATTGTATTAACCAGCATCACAACAGCAATCGGATTTGCCTCTTTTATTTTTTCTCCGGGAGAATCATTGAGAAATATGGGCCTTTTTCTCGCTTTTGGTGTCATCATGGCTATGATTTTTTCACTCCTGTATATTCCCATTCTTCTGTCTTTTTATAAACCTTTAAGAGCTCATGGAGATAGAAAACATTATGCTAGGCAATATCATATACTCAGAATAATAACCGCATTTACCCGGATAATTATACAAAAAAGAATACCGGTACTCATATTCACAGTCCTTCTCCTGGGGCTTTCACTCTGGGGAATTCTACATATTAATACAGATACTGACGAAGTCCGGTATTTCAAAAAAGACAATTCTATTCGCCAATCTGCAGAGGTTATTGAAAAAGAGCTGGGTGGTATAAGTGTTATTCAGATTGTTCTGGAATCGGAAACACCCGATAGGTTTAAGGATCTGGTGATTCTGGAAAATATGGGGAAACTGCAGGAATTTCTCAATGCCCGTCCAGAGGTGAGCCAGACAATCTCCATTGTCGATTATATCAGCTATCTCTATTACAGGATCAGAGGGAATCGCCCGGAGTTTTTTGAAATCCCCGGGAATCAACTGTTTCTCTATAGAATGCTGAAACTGGTGGAAAGTAGTGATGACCCTCAGAGTAAAAATATCTACGCTTTTGTCGATGAGGAGTTCAGACGGGTAAAAATCTCCGTCAGACTGACAGATTCTAACACCAGAGCCATTGAACGTCTGGTTCATGATATTAAACCACAGCTGGAAACGCTTTTTGATGATAGTATAAAAATTGGTTATGCTGGTGATTATCTGCGGTTGAGGAATG
>JAEINM010000276.1 GCA_016342385.1 Spirochaetaceae bacterium
CTCACAATTGGAGATCTCCGAAATCAATGAGAAACTGGAAAAAAACTGGCAGGATATCAGCCATAGAGATGCGCTTCGCGACTTCGGAATGAACAGTGCCGGCTATCATCCAGTCTCGATTGTCCAGAGAGAGATTGAAGATATTTTTATTTCCATGGGATTTGATATCCTCGATGGTCCCCATATAGAGGATGATTTTCACAACTTTGAAGCCCTCAATATTCCCGAGACCCACCCCGCCAGGGATATGCAGGATACCTTCTGGTTTAAAGATATGAAGCACCTTCTCAGAACTCATACTTCGACGATCCAGGTGAGAGGGATGGAAGGGAGAAAGCCTCCCTTTAAATTCGTAGGTCCCGGAAAGGTTTTCCGTTGCGAAGCTCTCGATGCCTCACATGAAGCCGTTTTTCATCAACTGGAAGGGATGATGGTGGGTGAAAATATCTCTGTTTCCAATCTGATCTTTTTTATGAAAACCCTGTTAAGTGAGATCTTTCACAAAGATGTGAATGTGAGACTTCGACCGGGATTCTTCCCTTTCGTTGAACCGGGATTCGAGCTGGATATAGAATGTCTTATCTGTGGTGGTAAGGGTTGTTCCGTCTGTAAGCAGACAGGCTGGGTCGAGTTGCTGCCATGCGGTATGACTCACCCCAATGTGCTAAAGGCGGGGGGGATCGATACAGAAAAGTACAATGGATTTGCTTTCGGGCTCGGTCTGGACCGGCTGGTTATGATGAGATACGGAATAGACGATATCCGCCATCTCCATAGTGGAAATCTAGCCTTTACCTCACAGTTCAAATCGTATTAATTAAATAGGAAAACAAAATGATAGTATCAATAGATTGGATAAAAGACTTTGTAAATATACCGGATATCTCACCAGACGAAATAGCTACGAGATTCACTCTGGCTACCTGTGAAGTGGAGGAAGTGCTTCTCACAGGCGAGCTGTTGAAAAGCGTTTCTGTAGCCCGGATAACTGATGTGACTGCCCATCCCGATTCGGATCATCTCCACCTTGTGAAGTTTGAGACAGGTAAGGGGATCAGGGAAGTGGTCTGCGGTGCACCCAATGTTAAACCGGGATTGAAAGTTCCCTATGCTCCCATCGGCACGACTTTTCCCGGAGGTTTTACTCTGGTTCCTAAAAAAATCCGCGGGGTCATGTCCGAAGGTATGCTCTGCAGTGAAACCGAACTCTCAATCGGTTCCGATGACAGTGGTCTCGCCGAGTTGCCCGAAAGCGCAGTTGTCGGTCAGGCTATGCTGGAACATCTGGGAAAAAAAAGAGATGTTCTCCTCGATATTGATAATAAATCTCTGACTCATCGCCCCGATTTATGGGGGCACTTTGGTATGGCGAGAGAATTTGCCGCCGTATTCGGTGAAATCCTCAAACATCCCTATGATGAAAAATGGGAAAAAGCCCTTAGTGAGAAATTTACTTCTGAGGAGTCTCCCGTTAAAATTACAGTTCATTCTGATTCCTCCTGTCTTGGTTTCTCGGGAATCTCCGTAGATTATGTGTCTGTACAGGACAGTCCCGACTGGATGAAGGAGCGACTCGAAGCCTGCGGCCTGAGAGCCATCAACAATATTGTCGATATTTCCAACTACGTGATGCTGGAGCTGGGACACCCTCTCCATATTTTTGACCGCGATACGATCCGGGGAGGGCAGATTATTGTCCGCCGGGCAGGAGAAGATAATAAATTCACAACACTCGATGAGGTGGAACGAGAGCTTGTCCCTGGTGATACACTTGTCTGCGATAGCGAAAGAGCTTCCAGTATCGCCGGTATAATGGGAGGTCTTGATAGTGGTGTTAAGGAAAGCACATCCAGAATTTTTATCGAGACAGCCAACTGGAAAGACTCGGAAATTCGAAAAACTTCGTCCAGGTTGGGATTGAGAACTGATGCCTCTCAGAGATATGAAAAATGTCTCGACAGTCGCCAGAATAAACAGACTCTTCTCAGAGCGCTCGACCTTGTTCTTCAGCTCTGTCCCAAAGCGAAAGTCGTGGGAGCTATCGAATCCGATGGTTATAAAGAGGAGAAGGCTCCTCTTATTCTGGAAATGACTTCCGAGCACATCTGCCGGGTCCTGGGAAAGCACATAGAATCATCTACAATTATATCAATCCTGGAATCTCTGGAATTTTCAGTTGTTGAGAGAGGAGGGCTTCTCTCTATTACCGTGCCTTCATACAGATCGACAAAAGATATTGAATGTGATGCGGATATTATTGAAGAGATTGGCCGAATAATCGGTTACGACAATATTGAACCTTCATCCCCGCTCAATACAATTTCAGCTGTCAGGCTCTCCAATGCCAAAAAGATGACCAGGAATATTCAGGATTTTCTTGTCTTGAGAGCAAGAGCTCATGAAGTACTTACATATCCAATGGTCGGTGAGAAACTTTTAAAAAAAGCATCGTGGCCTCAGTTGAATGAAGAACTGATACTGGCCAATGCTCTCTCTCCTGAATCGGACAGAATGCGTCCCTCTCTGGTTCCATCTCTGCTGCAGGCCGCTGCTTTAAACCAGAAGACCAACAGTGCTTTTAGATTGTTTGAAGTGGGAAGAAGTTATCTTCCGGACAATAAAAAGTTTTCAACAGAGCGAAGTCAGATCGGACTGGCATGGTTTTCCAAAAAGGAATCACCCTTCATGGATCTACTCAACAGTCTCGATGATATGTTCCGTTTCCTTAACCTTAAAGTGAAAATGAGTCGACCCGACTATCGGTCTGTTAATCCCTATGTGGATCCCGAATGGGCAGGTCTGCATCCAAGTGAAACTCTTAACTTTCAGGTTATGGGCAAAGTGGCCGGGTTCATAACATCTGTACACCCTATTATCTGCAGGGATTTTAAAATCAAGGGAAATCTATCCATTGCCATACTGGACATTACTGATTTTGAAACCAGACAGATCAAGGATAAAACAAAATACGAACCTCTGTCCAAATTCCCTTCATCCACCTTTGACTGCACTGTCGTAACTGACACAAAAGAACCTGTTGCTTCGATAATTTCAGTGCTGAATAAAGTGAAGATTAAAGAACTGGAACAGGTGAGTATAGTCGATGTCTATGAAATGGATAAGGATAAAAAAGCCGTTACTGTCAGGACTACATTTTGCGATCGGGAGAAAACCCTTTCCGGAGAGTTTATAAGCCATGCGGAAAAAACAGTAATGGAAACTCTGGAGAGCAATGGCTTCCCATTGAAACAATAAAAATTCTTAGGGGTTATAAAAGCAGAATTTCCACCTTTGCTTTAGCCCCTTTTCAAAAACAGTCAGACAAGATAGAATACGATAAAAATTTATAGATAGGACATTCAAATGGTTTTGCTAAAGGAATTTAAAAAATCCGCTGATGATGATTATGAAAATATGTCAGTTATTACCGGATCTCTAAGACTGGTGTTAAAGGCCTTATCTAAAGGTTTGATTCCTCATAAAGACTATACGTCCGAAGAGTTGACGGCATTTTGTAAATCTTTGATAAGTAATCAGGAAAAAGACGGAAGCTGGCCTGTTCACAGACCTGAAGATGAAGTTTCTGAAGAAGATGAAGTCGATTTTATCTTTTTTCCAACACAGATAGCCTGTTCTATTCTCTCTTATGTCAATCAGAATTACTACTCGCCAGAACTTCACGGATTAAATGAAGCGATCAGCCGGGGATTGAAATTTTCTATTTCAAAAAAACTCAAAGGTTATGGTTATAACAATATGTTCCAGTTATTGGAATCTCTGATTATTTTTATTGAGGGTTCTGTTCCTGAACTGCTGAATAAAGATCCCAGAATCTGCCCTTCCTGCTACAATCAGCTGATTGAACTGAAAGAAGAAATACAGGCTCTGCTCGATTCGGGAGACACAAAAATGGAGTATGGTGGAGATTACAGAGAACAGTATGAATATGTACTTAAAGGTCTCGAAGGGCTCTAATCCCGGCAGTCTTTGTTCTGATCTGGTATCAGAATTTCATGAGTCTTAGGATTCATCTTACTCCCATCTCCCGTCCTCAGAGCGCTACAAGAATAATCAGGAAATTCCCACCGTGATGAGATAGACTGATAGCATATAAATTATAGGGAGGATACTATGAAAAAAATATTAATAATTACCCTGATGATGATCGCCGGAACATCGGTCTATGCTCAGTTTTTGCAGATTGGACCGGTTGCCATGTACACGTCTCCTGTCAATAAGCCTGAAGGTGTTCCCAGTTATAATGAGATAGGTCTGGAAGATTTCAGATTCGGAGCAGATTTGAGGTTGAATTTCGGTCTGCTGCAGGTTGCCATGCTGGCTGTTATGGAAGCGCCGGGTCCAAATGCTCTCCTAGAGCCGGGCAAAATTGTTCTTATACCGACAGCAGGAATTAATGCCAGTGTGCTGATATTTGACTTTGGTATAGGAGTAGGCCCTTCTTTTGAATTCTATTACGGAGACTCTTCCTTGTCAGAACCTGCTGATTTCGGATTAAATGTTAAAGGAACAGCCGATATCAATCTCGGTAAGGTTTCGCTTGGAATGATAGTCGGTACAGCTTTCAATTTAACCGGAGAAGGATCCACTCTTGGTGAAAATATGGATATATACGGCGGTATAGCCTTTTTGTTTAATATCTAGCATAAAACCCTCTGGCAGTAGGAATCCTGTCATAATCTGCAGGGAGCTGGTAATCAGTTCCCTGCAGAATTTTAAATCTTTTGCACCATTGTGAAAAATATTACATAATGGAGATGATGCGGAAGAAGATTTCTAGATCGACTATAGTATTTGTACTGATTCTCATAGCAGCGGCTCTGATGTTTTTTTTTCTGTCCCTTGAGTATAGAGACAGAAAACTGGAGACCTTTGAACGCAGGATCCGGAATCTTGAGGAACTGGTAACAGCGAGACAGATCTACAGAAATGTTATCTACACGGAAATTAAAGAAAATCTGATTGTCGATAAACGGGCTCTTTTCACAATCGATTATATTGTGACAGCAGGAGTTGATCTCTCTTCGGGGGTCAGAATTCTTGCGGAGAGCAATTCCATAAAAGTCCTTTATCCCCGACCGGAGATCCTCAGTGTCGATGCCGACGAAAGCTCTATCGATGAATATTTCTCTCTCCAGCGATTCGGTAAATTAAAGCAGAGTGATTACCTGAATATTCTCTATGATGAAAAAATCCGCATAGAAGAAGATGCCCTGAATGGCGGAATTCTGGATCGGGCTGATAAAAATCTCCGGAGTTTGATTCGAAGTCTTTTGAAAAAGGGCGGAATTGAAGAGATTCTCTTTGAACCTGTTAGATCTGGAGATAATGATGAAGATGTATAAAGCCCTCATTTCTTTTTTCTCCCTATTGCTTGTCATTCTCATGGTGTTTTTTCTGGCAGACAGATTTATTTCCGGTATTTCTTTTTCTGATATTGCCTTTTTCCAGTCCCGAAAAGAATCTGTATATACCATAGAAGAAGAAATTAAAGATCTCTATCAGCTCAATACATCGGAATATAGAATAAAATTGATTTTCCCCTTTGATTTTGTTGACAGGGATATTGACTGGCGTGAAATCAAGCAGATTTATGAACGTGATCTTGAACCGACGGAACCCCAGATAAAAGATCTGGCCATCTATCAATCTTCTCTTAATGCGGGAATTGATCCGGCAGTGGATCTTTACGATTTTATTATTGTAACCGCTGTGGTTAAAGCCGGAATATATCTGGGAAATACGG
>JAEINM010000277.1 GCA_016342385.1 Spirochaetaceae bacterium
GAGCAGCAGAGCAACAGCAAGTAATAAAAAATGTGAAACAGGATCGGCTTTCTCCGATTTTCTCATGAGAAAAACAACCTGTATAAGGGCAGCCAGACCCAGTAAAATAAAAGCAATCGTAGGCATCATAATGTCTCTTCTCCCATCTTCTGAATATATGTAATGAATAAGCCTATTGTCAGCAGGAGTAAACCCATGAGAATAGGATAATAACCGGGATCGATGACCATCTGAAGACCGGTGGCCATGGCGGATTCCATGCTCTGGATCGTATAAATATCAATAGATTCAGATACGGAATAATCCATATGATCGATAATTTCATGATTACTCCAGAAGTCGAAATGAGCCAGAGATTTTGATGAATCATCTTTATCCTGTTCAATATCTCTGAGTATATACCCCTCGTCCCCGACAGGAATCATCTGACCAGGAGCCAGTTTGTACATTTCCCCATCGGGATCGGTGAGAACAAGAAATGACTGAATATCATAAGAGGACTGATAGATTTTAACATTTCCGATTTTCAGAGGTCTGTTTACCTCAATGGCATAAGCTTGGTGGAGAACTTTTTCACCTTTCATAATTTTTACAGTTGAAATCCAGTCTTTGGGAGTTCCATTTTCATATTTTAGAAATTCGAAATCATCCAGAGTTAGCACATATCCACCGGGGACATTGATCTTCTCTCCGACTTCGAGCATTGTGAATCCCTCTTCCCTGCCAACCGCTGTGACGACCCCGCCAATAATCATGACGAGAAGGCCTATATGGAGAATATCCGGGCCGAATCTCTTTCTGGCTTTCTTCAGCAGCCTTGTTTTCAACCGGTGAAATGTACAGGTAGACAGGTTGAGGAAAAAAAGTACTGAGGGCCCGAGGAAGAGAAAGGATCTGAAGAAATTTCCAAAACCCGAAGAGACAATGAGCCAGGCAGTAAAACGCGGATAATTTTCCATGTAAAATTCCGGACCTCTGCCCTGAGGGATTAATGTTGAAATAATTGACGTAGCTGTTATAAACAGGATGAGCACTATGGCCAGTTTTAAGGATCTGAAAAAATTATAGAGAGATTTTCCCCAGCTGGAAGAGACTTCGTCGCTCATATTATAATTCTCCTAATTGGTAATGTTTAAATCTTATTCTCATAGAATGAATAAAACAAGCGGTAAAGTCTCAGACCTTAATCTCTATCAATAATATTGCAATGCTGTCTGACATTATTGACCCCCGTAAAGAATTCCCTCATGAGAATAACCAGATAATACATCCCTTTCTCTGTCAGTCTAAACAATTTTCCCTCAACTGTTATACCACCGGCAATTCTCATAAAAATGAACTGCAGAGTCAGATAGACTGTTGAAAGACTTCCATAGCGTTTCTTGAGAATTGTCAGATTCAGATATCCGGAGAAAAAACCCATAAGGAAATCATAGCGGACCTGATCGGCCACGGTATATGCTCTTCCTGCGGCCAGAGGGCTCTGATTCTTATTCATTTTTTCGATATACTCTTTAATGGAGAAAACATTGGCACGAATTTCACCATTTATATAGGTAAACGCACCGGCTCCGCATCCCACATACTCATTGTAATCGACAATATATTCATCGATCATGCCCCCCTTCCGGCTGAAACACCAGGCTGAAGCCCGGTCGTAGTGACCCTCAAGAGATTGGACAATTTTTCCGTAGAACCGTTTTTCCTTTTTGTAATCCACTTCTCCATAGAGGGAGCGGATTTCCGCTTTGACAGAGCGGGAGGGCATTAGGGGATAATAGGTGACCTGATCACCCTGCAGTCTATTGAGAACAGAAAGATCATATTCCAGCATAGCATCAGTCTGATCGGGGAAATTGAACATCATATCAATATTCAGTGTATCAAAGGTCCCCTGAAGATCTGACAGTTTACGGGCTATCTCCTCTCCGCTTCCATATTTGTGATAACGTTTTAGCTTTTTCAGAAGAGAATCGTCAAATGTCTGAACTCCCACGGATAAACGGTTGATTCCGGAATCCTTTATGGGATCCATATACTGGGGAACAAGATGATTGGGATTCGTCTCTACAGAAATATCTTTGATAGGCCACAATTTCTTTACCAATGCAACCAGATCCGCCAGCCTGCCCGGGAGAACCGTAGGAGTTCCCCCACCTATATAGACAGAATCAAAAATGTATCCCCTCTGTGACCAATGCTCTATTTCCCGGAATAGTGATTCATAATACTGTTCCGCCAGAGATTTCTCAAAGGGGACTTTGTAAAATGAGCAATAGGGACACAATTCCTCACAAAAGGGAATGTGTATATAGAGCATAAGAGGTTTTTCCGGAGGAGTCCTATAGTCAGATGGAATAAAAGAGCTGTGTACCTGGAGGTTCCTATTCATATATTGCCTGGAGATGTAAGTGAGCGCATATTCAAAAATCATTATATTCACTATAACATATTTTACTTCTTTAAAAAATATATTCAGAGATTAAGAGATGAATATAAAGGAAAAAAAACAAGTTTTATTCTATAATAAAAAGTAGGAGCCAAAAGTAACAGCTTTATCTACGACATCTGCATCTGACTCCCTATAGAAGGAGGATGGCATGTATTTTTTCAAAGATCTGCAATCACTGCTGGATGTCTCAGTAAAATGGGAAAAAGAACTGAAAGACCTATACGATGTGGCCGCACTGGGAGTAAAACACTCAAAATCAAAAGAACTCATACAGTTTCTACTGAGTAAACAGACAAAGATCCTGGAAGTACTGGTCAATATAGACGTTCATAAATATGGAAAAGATGAATTTATTAAATTCACTCCTGAGGATCATACTGAAAATTTAATTCCCCAGCATGAATTAAAAAAAACAAGTGAACCCGATCAGATTATCAAAATGATTAAAACCTATGAATCCAGGCTGAAAGGCTACTACAGCGACATAGCCGATCATCTTGTCAGTGAGAATCAGAAGGACCTATTCCTTTCGCTTGTCACATTAAAGAATGCTCAGCTGGAAGCTCTGGATAATTTTATCAGGGAGCACATAAACCAGGTCGTATAAAATGGATAAAGCATTCATTCCCACTGAAACTATGGAGTTCTCCAATCTGCATATGGTAATTGAATGGTTTATTAAACTACGATGGATAGCCTGTATGGGCGTACTTTTTACACTGATAATTTTCAGTACATATCTGAATATCCATCTGCCCTATAGAATCCTGTTTTCCATAAATTTTTTCCTTATTTCTGCCAATACAGCCTATAACCTGTATCTTGTAAAAATTAAGAGGAAAGTTCTGACCAATAAAGAAAAAAAGGTTTTTCTCCATATCCAGATTATAAGCGATTATACTCTGCTGATTCTTCTGATTTATTTTACAGGGTATCTGGAAAACCCCATGATCTACTATCTGGTATTTCATATTATGCTCACCTCATTTCTATTCCCGGAAAGAACACTAATCATCTACACTTTTGCTACAGTTTGTATGCTAATAACAATTTCTCTGCTCCAGAACAGGATGATTATCCCTTATTATCCCTTATCCATTTCAGACGATTTTAATCAGTATTTTGACCGAATCATTTTCCGAACCGGAGGACTCGCCAGTATTCTCATAATAACAGCCTACCTGATAGCCAGTATTAAAGACAGAATCAATTTTAAGGGCAAAATGTGCGAAGTGGAGCTGAGTCATTACAAGAGTCTGGATAAAATCAAATCAAATTTCATACTTCAAGTGACACATGAGTTAAGAGGACCTCTGGCGGCGGTAATCGGATATCACGAGATTCTTCTAAAAGGTCTGACAGGAGAACTGCCAGAGAAATCAATCACTCTTCTGACAAAAGCAAACAAACGGACAGATAACCTGCTGACCATGATTGGAGAAATGATTGACTTTGCCTATATGAAATCGGAAAAGGAAGTCATATATGAAGAGAAAAAACTGAGTCTTTTTGATCTGATCAGTGAAAATATCTCGCTGGTCAGAGACAGTGCTAAAAAGAAAGGCATAAGCTTTACTGTTAACTGTGCGAAAAATATTGAATTAAGAACAAACCGGGATCTTATAAATATGATATTGGGGAACCTTCTTACAAACAGCATTAAATATTCTCATAAGGATGGAGATGTATCGATAACCTGCTCTAAGAAGAAAAAGGAAGTTTTATTGATTATATCTGATCAGGGGATCGGAATTGATGAGAATGAGCTTGGAGAGATATTTGAAGAGTTCTACAGAACCAGAACGGCCAGAAGCCTGGAAAAAGATGGAACAGGTCTGGGACTGGCCATTGTGAAAAGGGCTGTAAAAAGTCTGAATGGAAAAGTAAATGTGTATTCCCGAAAAGGGAACGGCACGAGTTTTCACATTACTCTACCGGATAAAAGTTAGTTAAGGAGGCCTTTTATGGCGCAGAAAACGATATTGATAATTGATGACGACTTAGACATTATTGAAACTGTAACAATCCTGCTGAAAAATGAAGGATTCAGTATTCTATCAGCTGATAATGTGGAAAAAGGTCTGGAAATGATTAAAGGGGACAATCCCGATCTGGTACTCTTGGACATTATGTTTCCCGAAAAGAAAACCAAAGGTTTCGAAGCCGCGAACCAAATCAAGGAGATCAATCCCGACCTGCCTGTTTTTGCTTTTACAGCCATAAACAGGGAGTATAACTTCGATTTTTCGAAAGAAGAAATCAAGGCCGATGAGTTTATCAATAAACCAGTGGCAACTGACAAACTAGTGGAGCTGATTAATAAATATCTATAAGGAGAACTATTATGCCTACTAAACAATTAATGGATTTTCTTGACCAGAAGAATATCAAATATGTGGTTATCAACCATTCATCAGCTTATACAGCAAGTGAAATAGCTGCCAGTGCCCATATAAAAGGGCAGGAACTGGCCAAGACAGTCATGGTTAAAATTGACGGTAAAATGAATATGGTTGTCCTGCCGGCAAAATACAGAATAAATTTCGACCTCTTAAAAAAACATACGGGAAGTGATGCCATTGAACTGGCCGACGAGGACGAGTTTACAGCATTATTCCCCGACTGCCTGACAGGAGCCATGCCGCCCTTCGGCAATATATACGGCATGAAAACCTTTCTGGACAAGACTCTGACCTACGATGAGGAGATCGCCTTTAATGCAGGCAATCATTCTCAGCTGATTCGCCTCGGGTTCAAAGATTTTCTCGAGCTTGTGAAACCGGATATATCCAATTTTGCTGCCGCCTAGTTTGAGTGTTTTAGATAACCAAATAGAACTCCTCATAATAGATATGACATGGACTTTCTAAGGGAGACTGCGACTGATAGTTGTCAATTGAAAAATAATGAAGATGTATACTCTCGCTTTATCCTATAAAATCACATTGACAGAGGTATTCGCTTTTCATATTATTACTTGTTCTAAGAAATCAAATAGAAATCAAGCAATCATTTAACAAGGAAATATTATGAACAAAACAGTCTATGTGGCTATGAGTGCAGACCTGATTCATCCGGGGCATCTGAATATTATTAAAACAGCTCAGGAATATGGTACCGTCATTGTAGGAGTCCTTACGGATAGGGCAATAGCCAGTTACAAAAGACTGCCCTATATGGATTTCCAGCAGAGAAAAACAATTGTAGAGAACTTAAAAGGAGTATCTGAAGTCATTCCTCAGGAAACTCTCGATTATGTTCCCAACCTGGAAAAACTGAAACCCGATTTTGTTAT
>JAEINM010000278.1 GCA_016342385.1 Spirochaetaceae bacterium
CTGGAGATTCTCATTATGAATCCAGTTGAAGCAACAAAGTTTTCCATGGAACGAATGATAAAAGGACAGGATACCATCTCAGTGACAGGAAATGTCTTACGGGATTACCTGACAGACCTGTTCCCCATTCTGGAAGTGGGAACAAGCGCTAAGATGCTCTCCATAGTTCCTCTGATGAACGGTGGAGGTTTATTTGAAACCGGGGCCGGCGGTTCCGCACCAAAACATGTTCAGCAGTTCGAGAAAGAAGGTCATCTGAGGTGGGATTCTCTGGGGGAATTTCTGGCACTGACTGTATCCCTGGAACATCTGGGAAATACATTTAATAACTCCAAAGCGCTTGTTCTGGCGGAAACTCTTGACCTGGCAACGGAAAAGGTCCTGGAAAATGGAAAATCTCCTTCCAGAAAAGTCAATGAAATCGATAACAGAGGCTCTCATTTTTACCTGGCTCTCTACTGGGCTCAGGCTCTTGCGGAACAGACAAAGGATTCTGAGCTGCAATCTGTCTTTGCTCCTGTAGCAGAAGAACTGCTGGAAAAGGAGCCTCTTATTGCCGAAGAATTGATGAGAGCTCAGGGAAGACCTGTAGATATAGGCGGATACTATGTTCCCGATGAGGATTTAAAAGCAAAAGCCATGAGGCCGAGTCAGACATTTAATGCCATATTGGCTAAATTGTAGGTTTTAAAATAGCTGTACCATTTGATTGAACAGCTATGTATTCTTTTCTACAGGGTCCTTATCAGTTTCCTGAAGCCAGGCCCCCTGAATCCCCCAAGGACGCATGGGCGAGCAAACTTGTTTGCGACCAGCCCGAAGAGGGGCCCTGAAAGAAGGTTGTATTTCACCTCCCCTTTTAAAGGAGGCCGGGAGGGGGCCAGGATTGGAAGATTATTGCTTTTCTTACATTTGTGGGTAATAGTATGCCCTTCAGGGGGAGTTCGAGTATAGAAAAAGTCTTTTGGATAAAAGAAGCTTATATAGAAGTAGAAGGCCGGGAGACATAGGATAATAAATATGAATGAAATGAATAATCAGTCCGGAGAATTTCACGGCTTGAACTTATCAGCCCCTATACTCAAAGCCTTAAAGAAACAGAATTATGAAAAACCATCTCCCATACAGATAGAGACGATACCCGCTGTTTTGTCGGGGAAAGATGTTCTGGCCGCCGCTCAGACCGGAACAGGAAAGACCGCAGCCTACATTCTTCCCATTCTGGACAGATTGTCGAAAGGGAAGAAAGTGCAGTCCAATCTTGTGCGGGCACTAATTCTGGCTCCTACCAGAGAGCTGGCAGCCCAGATATTTGACAGCGTACAGAATTATGGAAGATTTCTCCCCATAGAGGCAACAGTCGTATACGGAGGTGTAAAAATCAATCCCCAGATGATACGCCTGACAAAAGGTCTGGATATCCTTGTCGCGACTCCCGGCCGTCTTCTGGATCTGTACCGGAGGAATTCCATCAATTTCAGACAGCTGGAAATTCTCATCATTGATGAGGCTGACCGTATGCTGAATCTGGGTTTTCTTCCCGAAATTCATGAACTGCTGACTCGAATTCCCGCCAGGCGTCAGACACTGATGTTCACTGCGACCTTTTCTGAAGACGTCCGGGAACTGGCCAGAGAAATTGTGACTGATCCCGTTGAAATTTCCGTCAACCCGCAGGAGATCACTGTAAACTCTGTGAAGCAGTGGATCTACCCCGTGGATAAAATGCGGAAAACTGAGCTGCTTATCAAACTCATTAAAGAAAACAAGTGGACAAAGATTCTGGTATTTACCAAAACAAAAAACAGAGCCGACCATCTGGAACAGAAATTACATAAAAAGGGAATCCTGACCGCAGCCATTCATGGCGATAAGGGCCAGGGAGCCAGGACAAGGGCACTGGCGGAATTCAAAGCGGACAAGATCTCTCTATTGGTAGCTACTGACCTGGCAGCCAGAGGACTGGACATTGAACAGCTTCCTCTTGTTGTGAATTTTGATCTGCCCCATCTGAAAGAAGATTACATTCACCGGATCGGAAGAACGGGCAGAGCCAATGCTACGGGAGAAGCCGTCTCCTTTGTCAGTGCCGAAGAGTTCCCGAAACTCCGGGATATCGAACGGCTGACAAAGCAGGTCCTGGAGCGGCGGATAGTTGAAGGATTTGAACTTGAGAATCCCCTTCCCGAATCGCAATTGGACGTAAGACCCTTTAAGATAAAAAAGCCGAAAAAGAGAAAGCAGTAAAAGTAGATCCTTCCGATTTTCCACAAAAAACCTTTCACGATTGACAATATTATGGTATTATCTTTTGTACAATGATTTTGTTGGTATAACAAACCAACTTACGGTATTGAAACTTTATTTAGATAATTTCATTCAAGATAAGGTATTTGACATTATCTTGAGTGATTTTTTTTAAATTATTAAGGGAGAGAAAATGAAAAAGATTCTACTTTATATGGTAATCCTAATTGGATTGTCGATAACTGCCTGCGATAGTGACATTAACGGTGCAATTGATGACTATGATAATTTTTCACTGACAATAAATGGTTCTGACTCTACATTTTTCATCGGAACAGTCGGAGAAAACTACCCTATAATGGGCACATTATCAAATAGCGCGGGCTCTACGCAGGAAATCACTGTAGAGGACCTGGCTATCTCAGATAGTGAAACAGAGATCTATCGCTATGACAACGGTGTGTTGAAAATCATAGACCAGGGAACAGAGATCCTGACGGCCACATATGGCTCAGAGACTGTTGAGATAGAAATATATGTCGATGAATATGTACGGGGTGATCTTCGTGCGATTTCACCGGCAGACTTAGAACGCCGAGCCGTTTCCTATTCGGGTTACAGAGAAGGAGACAGTCCTGACATCCCGGAATATCCCTCAGAAGCAGAGATTACCGAAGACCTTGCATTGCTTAAACAAGCCGGATTCGGTCTCTTACGACTCTACGACTCAGGGACTCATGCCCTGAGAACTCTCAATGTGATAAAAAACACTTATCCAGACGATTTTAAAGTAATGCTGGGTGTATGGATAACAGAGGCAACCCCCGATGAAAACTGGGTTCAGACAACCAGTGCCATTGACTTTATGAACACAGGTGGAGAGTATGATTTCAGTGATATAATTGTTGCTGTCAGTGTCGGTAATGAATGTACGGTAGACTGGAATACCTGGGCTCCTGCCGATCCTTCCACTATAAGAAAATTTGTTCAGTACATTCGTGAAAATGTAAGCCAGCCCGTAACGACAGATGACAATTTTGCTCCCTATTCAGGAGGCAGCCCGAAATCACTGGAAGTGGCAAAGGTTGTGGATTTTCTCGCTATCCACACCTACCCTGCTCTGGATACAGCCTATGCACTGGCAAACTCGGATGTATGGAAATGCCTTGACACACCGGAAGCAGAAAGAGCAGCTGCCATGAATGCATGGGCCGTGGCCAGAGCAAAGGATGAATACAATCAGGTCAGAACAGCTATGGACGGTAAAGGGCTGACAGAACTGCCTATCGTTATCGGTGAAACCGGCTGGAAATATAGGGTTGCCAGTCAGAATCTGATGGTAAACCGCGCCCACCCGGTTAATGCCTCTATGTATTACAACAGTATGGTCGATTGGATTTACGGTACAGGCAGAAGCACAAATCCGGATCCGGTTGCAGCGGCAACGGAAGGACCTATGGCCCTGTTCTATTTTGAAGCCTTTGACGAACCATGGAAACAGGGAGATGACGGCTGGGGACTTTTTGAGATTTCCCGGTAAAAGACGGTGAAAACTTTACTTTGGCTGACGCAGTCTATGTACCGGATTAATGAAGCAGAAACATTAATAGCTTCACGATAAAGATGATTATGTAATTATTACAGGCCGGACATCCCATATAAGAGGTTGTTCGGCTTGTAATGTAATGAGTAAAAGAGAAATAAGAATACTGGAGAGAAAATGAATCCTAATTTAAAATTATCAATTCATAGGATATTGGCCGCACTTATTATTTTCGGCTTTATCCTGACATTCAATGGCTGTAAAGAACCTACGGGATTAGTTGATGACCCCATAGTTGATGACCCCATAGTTGATGACCCCATAGTTGATGATCCCGATGAAGATCCGGTTCCTCCCGCTCTTTTCTGGCAGCTGCCCGATGCCCCCAGCGGCAGCAAACCGGACCAGAGCTGGCTGGCAGTAGGGTCTGATCCCGACGGGAATATATACATTTCCGGACATGATCACCAGACCAACTCTATGCTGTACCAGTTGAATCAGAGCGATGGTATTCTTAAGTGGGTTGGAGATGCCCGTCAGGCATCTCAAGATGCCGACAACTGGGAGACTGGTGAAACGGCTGAAAAATTTCACACCCGTCCGGTCTATTTTGATGACAGATTATATGTCGCCACTCTCGATAAATCCAGTATGGATACGTCGTACTTAAATACCCGGGGATTTCACTGGTATGCCTATGATCGCAATGATGATGCTTTTCTCGACCTCAGCGCCGATGAACCAAATGGTGTGGGAGCTGAAACACTTCAGATCGTTACCATACAGGTAGATCCCGCATCTAGCACTATGTATGGAATGTCGATTCCCGAAAACAAAGTTGTCAGTTACAACATTAATTCGGGAACGACCACGGTTCTGGGGAATCCTACCTCATGGCAGAGTCCGGGAAGCGCGTCCGGGTATTTCTACAGCAACAGGTTTATGTGGGTGGACTCCCGCGGACGTCTGTATATCACTGGTGGTACAGAGAGGGGTCAGTGGAATCAGGGTGAAGATTCCACCATTTTCGACAGTGTCTGGTATTACGATCCAGATACCGGTTTTGGAGACACGACGTTCCCTCTTCAGGGAGCCAATGCCATTGAAGTGGGCCAGTGGGATAGAGAACACGAGCAATTATATGTCAGTGATGATCAGGGTCAAATTTACCGCTTTACCGATGAAGGGCCGACTTGGGAATATCTGGGTGCTCCCGGGTTTAAAAGTGCCGGAACTGACTTTAGCAGAAACAAAACCTGGGTCTTTAACCTCTCGGCAGATGAAGAGAAAATTTATATCGGCAGAAGCGATATCGGAGCTGGCCAGAATGAGATCTGGGAGTTTGATATAGCCGCCGGAACATCCTCCCGGTTGTGTACAATCATCGAACTGGATGATACCGTTGGAAGTGAAGCCTTTATTACCGGTTATGACACATGGGATAATACTGGTAGATTCTACATGTCTGTATTCTCTATGTATGATGGAGAGAATGTTTACCTCATGGGAGTTAATCCTGTATCTGTGAAGGTGGAAAACGGGATTTTACCCGAGCTGGTTAAAGCTTCCGGAATACAATCCGGTGATGATGTCGTAGTCTCGCGAACTGGCATCACGACTGATTCTTTAGAGATCCTGTATGAAGTTAACTGGCTCAATAACAGCAGTGAGATAGTTGAAACCACATATGGAGAAGCAATCATCCCGGCTGGAGAGTCAGAGCTTACTATTACAGCCGCCCAGATACAACAGGCAACATCCACTGGTATCACTTCAGCTGTTTTTTCAGTAGAGGCTGATGGGAACGATTACATTCCCGGAGCGGATCGGGAAGCCCCGATAGCAGGATTTACCTTCCTTTAGGACATACTATTTTACCCACAAGTCTCAGCATGCTGCCTATAGAGCCCCCCGGCCCCCTGAAGGGGGAGTTTTGAGTGCGGGAAAA
>JAEINM010000279.1 GCA_016342385.1 Spirochaetaceae bacterium
CCCTGCTGAAAACCATTCATCACGGCTATAACAGTTATTAAAGTCATAACTCCGACGGCTATTCCCATTACCGAGAGAATGGAAGCGGTATGGCCCTTCTCTTTTCTTTTTGTCATGAAATACCGTTTGGCTACATGAAATATCCAGCTGATTTTTTTCATACTTCTCCCAGTTCTCTGGTTCTTGTCACTTTTCCCTCATTCAGAAATTCTTCTCTGATTTTCACATCATCTTCATAGGTCAGTCTCATAAAAACAGATCCCTTATTATAGAGTTCCATAGTATAGGAGTTTGTCTCGGAATCGGTGATTCTTTTCTTATGCTCCAAAAGTCCCTGTCTGTAGTAATCTTCACCAGTTCTTTCATCATCATTATTATAATAAACCCATTTTTCCAGTAGATTGGAACTTCTTTTTTCTTTACCCGTAAGTTCGGAACCGGTATAAAAATATGTTGAACTGTAGAGAAGAAGATCTTTCTTAAAGGCATCTTCTTTAATCATCTGTCCCTGAATATTCATAGATTCAACTATAACTGTTCCTCTATGGTAATCCGATCTGGTAATGGTCTGAATAATGCCATTGTCGTAGTAGGTATATACTTCTTCATATATAAAGTCTTCACCATTATAGCGCTGCACTTTCTCAATAAGGCCATCTTCATTGAAATATCTCTGATCCCTCAGAGATCCCTTTATACTCTGTTCCATAAATAGGGAATTATTAAAACTGTTCCAGTTCTCCATATGAGTGATTTTGTCATCACCGTACTTAAAGACAGTGCGCAGAGATCCATCTTCCCGGAATCGGTATTCCATTGACTCCTCTGTTTCCCCTGATCCATCAACCGTTTTTATACCCAGAAGTTTATTATCTTCACTATACTCATAGATTTCATTACGATGAACAGTACCATTGGAATTGTAAGAAATAATGTTGGAGATACGGCCATCGACAAAATATTTTATCTCTTGAACAAGAACCCCTTCAGAGTATTCCGAATAAGACAAAGGAGTACGAATACTGCTCTGATACTCCACTCCATAGTTGAAGAGAACTGTTTTTACCTTTTCCCCTTCTATTATCTTTTCAAGTAGCCATTCAATATCATCCTTAGAGATATTCTGAATATCAGAAATCCTTTCCATTTCCATGGCTAGGCTGTTTGAATAAAAGTAATCCTGTGCAGAAAGAGAGACACTGAATAAAAATAATATAAAGATAGTGTATTTCATCAGAGACTGAAGAGGTCTTCCAGATACTGTTCAGCACTAAATCTTTCCAGATCTGTCATCTTCTCTCCTTTCCCGATAAAAGCGAAGGGTATCCCGAGTTTTCTGCTGATGGAAATAATATTCCCCCCACGGGCTGTGGAATCGTATTTTGTAAGAATAATAGCATCGAGATCTACAGCTTCATGGAATATCTCAGCCTGTTGTAACCCGTTCTGCCCTGTTGTGGCATCAATTACCAGTATTTTTTTATAGACATCGGAAGGTTCCAGTTTCTTTCTTATTACACTGTCAATCTTCTGCAGTTCCTTTACAAGATTTGTCCTATTGTGCATTCTTCCGGCTGTGTCTGCCAGGACAAGTTGATCACCTTTGGATTTAGCCGAAGAGATCGTATCAAATATAACAGCGGCCGGATCGGCGCCATGGCCCTGATGAACAACTCTAAAGCCTGTTCTTTTTCCATGGATTTTTAACTGTTCAATGGCAGCGGCACGAAAGGTATCTCCCGCACTTAATACGATATCGCCGTATCCCTGATCGTTATAGTACCGGGCCATTTTAGCTATTGATGTGGTTTTCCCTACACCATTGACTCCCAGGACAAGAAAAATATTAAATTTTTCTTTATCCGGGAATAAATCTACAGACTCTATCTGTTCAGATAGGATTAATTTTAATTCTTCTACAAGCTGGTCATTATCTGTCAGTTTTTTTGATTTTGTATTAGCTCTCAGTTCATCAACTATTTCCATAGTGGCTGAACCTCCGAGATCCGACTCTATCAGGAGATCTTCCAGATCTTCAAACAGGGAATCATCGATAACATGATTGTTGAAAAGATCGAGAAGCATTCTTCCCAGATTTTTTTTCGCTTTTCCCGTTTCATTTCTATTTTTCTTTTTCAGGTTAAACATCTTATTTCCTTAAATAACAGACCTAATCAGCCAGTGCTTCTGCTGCTTTAATGTACCGGGCAAGTTTAACAAAGACATTCGCCAGTAGTCCACCACTTAGCCCGAGAGAGCCATAGAAGATACCCTTTGTAACAAAATATTTATCATATGCCTCTCCCGTTAATATATTATATTCTTCCTCAAAAGTTGTTTGATATAAACTAGAATACTCTTTTTCCTGCATCAGGTAATTTTCAGACATCCCCTGAGTTACCACCGGAATAGCAACAGAGAGGCTAAACCAGCCCAGAGCGCGGTAGAATTCTTTTTTTCTCAAATCAAACAGTTCAATCCTTGTCATGGCCTCCTCTTCCAGTTCATAAAAAAGAGTTTCCGGACTTTTTGAAGAGACCTCAAATGCCTTGCTGTAATATCCCTCATTCCTGATTGTCACCCAGATATTTCTCTCGCGATACCGGGGGAGTTTCAAGGGTGTTTTACCTACCCATCGGGCTCCGATATAGACATCTGCCTCGTGAGGGGAGGTATCGAGAGTCGTAAAGTCTTTTTCGGTTTCAGAGAGAATCCCCATAAATTCATTGTGTTGCAGGCCTTTCAGATCTGCTTCTCTGGACCAGTAGGAGTTATCTTCACCGATTGCTTCCAGAAGGACCTTCCCCGGTTCCGCTGTTTTTACTTCAGCACTCCCCACGCCTATCAACTGTCCATCCATATAAATAAGAGCTTCGGGAGAATTGGTCTCCACAAGAAGAATCGACCATCCACGTCCCAGGACAATGGACCTGAGCTCATCAGCCGCTTTAGCAGCCATTATTTCTATCTCATCAATCGATCCGATCTCGGAATACACTATAGAAGGCTTTTCTTCTGAAGATTGATAACCGGAGACTTCTAGAAGATAGTAATCTTCAATTTGAGTAATAGAACCTGTAATGAGAAAATCCAAATCATAGATTTTCACCAAAACCTGAGGAATAAATCGCCCGGAAGGGAGAAAATCCTGATCATCACCGGAACGGATCCAGTTCACCCTGAGCATGTCCGCTGTATTGATTTTTGTCCTGTCGATTCCATCAATCTCCATAAGACCCTTTTTCAGTTCAATAATTCTCTCATTGATCGTGTTCCGATCATTTTCTGAATCCATACCATCGAATATGATTCTGTCCCTACTTTCATAATTCTGAGATATCTGCTGAATAAGTGACTTTCTTCCTTCTTCGAGGATTTCCGACCGGTAATGATTGATTTCCCGGTCGGACAGGAGGTGTATATCAGATGAAAGCAATTCCTGCTTTATCAGGTCAGGTACGCTGCTCTTTAAATATTCCTGATTCACCGGAAGGGATCCGGAAAAACTTTCTATGGCGATATTCCAATTCTCACGGCTAAAAATAAGAGGTACTGTAATATCTTCAGAGAATGACAGTGATGGAAAAAATAATAAAAATAATAGAAATGAGATTTTATTCATCGATATCAAGAGCCTTTTTTACAGCTGAAATCATCCTGGATTTTTTAAAAGGTTTAACAACAAAATCTGCGGCTCCAAGCTGTATAGCACGGATTATATTATCCTGATCACTCATAGAGGAACACATGACTATAATACTGGCGGGATCCTCTTTCTTTATCTTCTCCAGAGCTTCGAGACCATCCATAACCGGCATGGTAATATCGAGTATGACAATGTCCGGTTTTAGCGAAGCATATTTATTGACAGCATCAATACCATCGACAGCTTCACCAATGACAGTAAATCCGGAGGCTTTAAGCATATCTCCAATAACAGATCTCATAAAGGAGAGATCATCAACAATTAGCACATTCATCAATTGTTATCAGCCCATAAATAATGCAGATAAGCTTCAATGAACGGATCAAGATCTCCATCCATCACAGCCTGTATATTCCCTGTCTCATGTCTTGTTCTCAGATCTTTCACCATTGTATAGGGATGAAAGACATAAGAGCGGATCTGAGACCCCCAGCCAATCTCTTTTTTCTCTGCAGCCGTTTTAGCCTGCTCCTCGTCCTGTTTCTGTCTGTAAAATTCATATAATCTGGATTTCAAAACTTTCATGGCCAGCTCTTTATTTTTAAGCTGACTCCTCTCATTCTGGCACTGGACAACAAGTCCCGTCTCATAGTGGGTCAGTCGGATAGCACTGCTTGTCTTATTGACATGCTGACCTCCGGCACCAGAAGCTCTGTATGTATCGACCCGAATATCTTCGGGACGGATATTGACTTCAATTGTATCATCTATTACCGGTGAAACATAGACGGAAGCAAATGATGTATGTCTTCTGGCATTTGAATCAAAAGGAGAAATCCGAACGAGTCGATGAATGCCTCCTTCCCCCTTGAGAAAACCATGTACCATATCGCCATCCACCTGAAATGAGATTGATTTAATTCCTCCTTCAGCTTCTACAAGATCAAGAACAGTCATAGTATAACCTTTCCTTTCCACCCAGCGGCTGTACATCCGGTATAACATGGAAGCCCAGTCACAAGCTTCTGTACCACCCGCTCCCGAATGTATGGTGACAAATGCAGATAAAGGATCCGTTTCTTCACTGAGAAGCTCTATGGTATTGAGAGAGGCGAATTTTGTCTCGACATCTTCCAGACCAGAGAGGATTTCCCCTTCAAGAGATTCATCTTTCTCTTCCTGAGCCAGAGAATGTAGCTCCTGAAGATCTTCCACGACCTGAACCAAAGCTTCCCATGGTTCATACTTATTTTTTATTCTCTTCAGTTCCTGTAATTTTTTTTCTGCCTTATCTTTATCATTCCAGAAACCGGGATCTCCTGTTTCCAGTTCCAGTTCTTTGGCCCGCTGCTTCAGATCAGCCGGGTCAAAGTCGCCTCCAGGTATCCAGGATCTCTTTACTAATCCCTTTTATTCTGCTGTTCAGGTCACTGAGCATTTATTATTTCTCCTTTACGACCAAACGTCTCCATCTTTTTTCAATTAGTGTTGTAATCACCAGTGTCTCTTCTACAGGATACTGATAAAATCTCACAGTGTCATAAAAATCTGTAGCGCGGTCCAAATCGAGCTTCAATCTCGATAAATATTTATCTGCGATAGAAGTGGATTCAAAAGTATTTTTCTGAACCTGCTTAAAACCATAACGGAACAAGAGAGACTGCACTGCTTTTTCACTATCTTCATTACCAAGATCAAGGACAATTGATACAAACATATATTATTAGTCTGCTCTTATATTCCGAAATGTGCTTCGGATATCAAGGCTTTCTTCTCCTCGCGGCTCTACCGCAACATTTTACTAATATTGGGGCTGTTGCAACAGCCCCTTATAACCTATTTAGATTTGTCACTGTTGTCAATCTGTATATGAATCAGTGTGATCATAGAGAGTATGATGTCTGTTTGTCTGAAATCCAATGATTGAGGATATTCCCGCACAGAACCCGTAGGAGGATCCAAAACTTTCAATAGCAATGACAGCTGCTCCCAGAGGAACATTGATTGTACTCGATAAGAGCCCTGTAAACCCAGCAACAAGTAAAAAATAATAGGCCGATTCTGAAGGATCTATCCCGAAGAGAG
>JAEINM010000280.1 GCA_016342385.1 Spirochaetaceae bacterium
TGAAGAGCCAGGTCAACCAGAGCCATCCAGTACTGAATCTCAGGATGTTCTTCAGGATTGGTAGTGAGCCATCTGTTCTGAGCCCGTTCCAGAAAAACCCGGCTCCGACCATATTGACGATTGACATAGGCTTCTTTACCCTGATTGATAAAATTCCTGACATCGGCGACAACCAATCTGTTTTCTCCATCGAGAAGCTCCTGTTGAAGAGTGGCTATATCGGAATCGACCCGTTTTCTCAGATCAATATTCTCTTTAAAGGTGAATGACTGATAATAGGCATTATTGGCATCTTTTAAACTTTCACGGGCCCGGTCGAAATTTTCTCTATTGGCGTTGGGGCTTCTGACTATGCCCCGGACTGTTTCAATTAGCTTATTACCCTGATTTTCATACCCTTCAGCCTGGAAAATATTATCACGTGCTATAATTTCCAGTTCTTCAACTGACCTGGTAAGATTATTGATAAGGGGGATAATCTGTTCTGTCTTCGCTAAAAATTCCTCAATTCCCGAATCTACATCAAAATCAATATCACTATTTCTGAAGGTATCGAGTATCTCCTGGGTGTCTTCCTTTAAAACAGATAAACTCACCTGAAGATTAACCAGATTGGGTAAGGCTCTATGGGGATAAGTCGATTTTAATTGATCATCTCCCGTATAAGAGACGACTTCTGCATCGACAATTCCATCTATCAGTTGTTGGTTACTGGCAAAAAGATTCTCAAATCCACTCAAAGCAGCGGTAATTCGAGTGTATTCCTGATCTGTCAGCCTTGTTAGAATAGCAAGATTCATGATTTTCATTTCACTTTTTAATTCCGACATATCATCTTTTACCAGATTATATACGGCCAGGGCTGTTTCAGGCCGGGCATTAAAATCTTCCAGCCAGTTAATTGACCCCCCGATGGTATCCCATAGCTTCTGCTCTCTATCAATTAAAGGAATATCTCCAACAATCTGAATACGGAGCCGGTAGAGTTCATCGAGAGGCAGTTCATCTGAAAGTTCATAATCGGAAAAGCTTTTACGGAGGTTGATTAAAGTATTATAGGTGTCTGTAACACGGGCATGAACTCTGGCATCAACCAGTTTTCCATAGAACTCTCCTACCAGATCAGTGCTATAATCATTCAGATCAAAACCTGGAGAGATGTGTACTCTATTTAAAAGCAATTCATAAATCGCAATGGAATAACGGGAATAATTCAATGTATCTGCAAAGAGCAGTGATGAGAGATCCAGATTCCCTCCACTATAAGCCGCAATGGCATTATCATAGGTATTATTCATAGGCTGATCCAGCAAAGCAGCCAGTTTCCTGAACTGATCTTCCCAGAATAAATCCGTAGAACTTATAATTCCCTCATAGAAATCAACATCATTTCGTCCATATAGGAGCAATCTGGCAAAATCGAGAAAAAATCTCTCGGGAGCATTTTTATCCACATCGACAATGACTTTCAGATTGTTATCGATAATAGTGCTTTTAGCCAGATACTCATCGCGTTTCGCCGAAAGGTTATTAAATAGAGACAGAAGTCTTCCAATCTCTTCATCCAGGTCTTCCGGTGAAGTTGAACCGATACTCGACTGCAGCAACCCAATTCGACTCACCAGCTCCTCTCCTTCGATCAGATAGGACAATGCTCCCCTGTAGACCTCATCGATAGATCTGAAGACAGCATTTTTTTCCAAATCTGAAACTATGGCAGATTCTGTATAAGTCTGACGTCCCAGATTAAAACCGGTTTCATATAGCACAAGGGCATTATTGTATTCTTTCTTATCAAGTTCAATCTTGGCATCATCCATAATTTCCCTGAGCCGTATTTTATTATAGACCAGTTCTGCCGATATTCTCGCATTTCGAATAGCCTGTTTTGATGCTTCATTGGGATTTTTTTCCAGAGCCTCCATCTCTTCAATAAGTTCCAATGCCCTGGCCGGATCTTCATCTTCATATAAAGCGGTTATCAGTTCTTTATACTTGTCATTGTACTGATTTCGTATTTCGATAATTTTATCCATAAGATCGACAGCCTGATCCAGACGATCGGGGCTGTTTTCAACGACATCGGTAAGAATTTTTATAGCCTTATCATAATCCTGTTCATCGAAATAAGCCTGAGCTTCTTTAATTTTCTGATTGAGTTCTTTATTTGATAGCTCTTCGGAATTTAAAGAAAACAGTACTGTCGTGAAAATTATGAGCCATAAAATTACTTTTCTGATACTGAGCCGGATAATCACTATTAAAAACTTCCAAAAAACATATTAATTCTTCTATCTAATGTATACCATTATCGGCATTTTATTTATCTTCCTAGATAAAAGTAATAACTGTATATATACTTGAGTTAGGAATATGAAAAGAAAAGTAGCTGCTCTCACATTTTTTATAATATCTCTATGTTATATCAGCAGTGAGGAATTCAACGACTATTACAGCTCCTGGTCATCCATGTTCGGTATTGATCCCAATTCCGGAACAAATTCCTTTCTCATCTTAATGATTCCCTCAGGAGGGAAACATGAGGGAATGGCCACAGCATATACCGCTATTGCCATAGATTCGGGATTTATCGATTCCAATCCCGCAGCGAGTTCCCTGATAGACGATACAGAGTTGGCTTTTCTTCACAATAACTGGATTAATGATGTTAATCTGGAGAGCGTTATATTTGCCACCAGAATCGGCAATATAGGAATGGGTCTATCGGGAAAAATGATGTACCTTCCCTTCACAGGTGTCGATGACTGGGGAGACCGTTATTCCAATGAGTACACCTCAGATTTTGCCAGCGGCTATTATTGGGAAACTGTGGGAACAGCCAATTTCTCTTATAATTTTCTCAAGAGTTTTTATTTTGACGGAATAAGTGTCGGTGCAAATTTAAAAGTGGCCTATCGGAATATCCCCTATTCCATAGCGATGAACCAATCATCAGCAGCGCTGATGGGTGACCTGGGGATTATGACCAGATTCAATTTCCTTAAGCTGTATTTTTCCAGAGATAAAAATTTTTCCCTGGGTGTCTCTCTGAAAAATGCCGGTGCCGAGTTTATTGACAATCCCGATCCCCTTCCCACAAGATTCAGTGCCGGACTGGCATACAGCCCGATCAGACCTCTTACTCTGGCTTTCGATTTTAACCTGCCTTTCAATCTAAATGGAACAGAGGCGGAAAGCCCCTATTTTGCCGTGGGAATGGATCTGACACTAACAGATTTCTGGTCTATACAGAGTGGCGTTTTATTGAAATCCGGTCTTCCCCGAATCACTGTAGGTACCGCTATTGAGATGGAAAAAATTGATTTTGTCATAAACTACACACTGGATCTGACAACTCAGTTCGATAAACTGGACAGATTAAGTGTGGAATTCCGCATTAATATGGGTGATTATGGCAGAAAGGAAAAAGAGGAAAGGGCAGAGGTTCTCTATATCGAGGGTTTAAAACTCTATGCTGAGGGGAATTTTGTCGAGGCCATAAAGAAATGGGAAGAATGCCTTGAATTGAGTCCTGTTTTTACACCTGCAGAAGAGATGATAGAAACGGCCTATAATTCCTTTCAACTGCAAAAAGAAATGCTGGAAAAACAAACTGCTGAATAATTATTCCTTAACAGATAATAAACTCAGGATAGTTTCATTCTGCTGCATTTTTGCATAGGAAACAGCTGACATACCCAGCTTATCTGTTGTGCTGATATTTGCCCCCTGCTCCATAAGCAGACCGACAATTTCGGTATTATTGTGGCCGGAGGCAATTATCAGAGCGGTCTGACCATTCTTACTCTTTTTCTCAAGATCGGGGTTATATTTTAAAATAAATGAGACTATCTCATAATCGTCCTCTGATACGGCATCGATCAGAGCCGTATCGTCCCGGTCGCCACTGACAGCATTTATATCGGCCCCAGCCTGCATGAGAAGTTTAATCATAGAGAGTTTTCTCTTTCTTGCCGCCCAGCAGATAAGAGGGACACCATTTTTATCACAGTCTGTAGACTTAAATCCCGCATCCAGATAGACTCCGGCTAAAAGGCAGTCTCCCTCCTGAACAACTTCTACAAAAGCTGTCAGAGTAATGTCACGATTGAAATCAGTCAGATATTTTCTGGCAATCTTAACTGAAGCTCTTTCGAGCCAAATTTGATTATAGCGTTTATAATAGCTGGCAAGATCTTCAATGGTCGAACTTATCCCATAGGCCCTAGTCCATTCTGGAATATCATTATCAACAGAATACAAATGTACATTGAGATTCTTTCCCGAAGCATAACCCAGAGCATAAGCGACCCATTTATTTGTAAAAGATTTGCCGGAACAGATTAATAGCAGATTATCTGAGACTGTGAGAATTTCAGAAAATTGACTATCCGGCGCCGGCTCCCAGTCTCTCTCTACATGATGACCGGAATATTCAATAAGATTCTCTTCCGATATGACAGAGAATTCTAAGAGATATTTGATGTCTTCTTTATCATAAAGAATCGTTAATTTCATTTTTTATCCTATTTCAGTCTAATAAAAAAAGATCCCTTAAGCCATGAGTTGCCTATGCATTCGACTGAATAAAGCTTATTTAAAGTTTATCGGTATAAATATAGGAATTTTTTAGTACTTCATGATAAAGTCTAATTGTGAATGATAATACTGACAAATTAAAAAACTATATTGAAGAAATTTCTCTTTTACAGGTTGAATATCCCTTTAATCTCCTAAAGTTGAAAAATGGTCTGGAGAGGTATAATTTATCAGAAGAGGAACAGGACAAAATTGAAGTCATATGCGAAAGCCATAAGAGAAGGTCTGACCAGTTAATCAAGTCTGGAAACATTAAAGGAGCCATTAATTCAATGGAAAGGGCTGTGGCTATTCAACCTCTGTCCATTGAGTTTAGAAACAAACTTGCTCAGCTCTATGATATAAGTGCCAGAAAAGAGGGATTTAAAAAGGGTGATAGAGATCTGGCCTACAATACGGCGTCTTTTTCACTACGACTGAATAAGAATAATCCCATTGCCAGAAGTATTCTGAAAGATATAAAAAAAAATGATAACAGAATCAGCGGCCGAGATCTGAATAAAAAGCTTATTCCACCTCTATTAGTATTGATAATGATAGTGCTTGTGGCGGTTTTTACAAAAAATGATTTTTCAATTCCCTTCTTGTCCAATAAGACAGAAATTGCAGAGCCACAATGGGAAAAACCTCCCATGAAGGAAACAATACCCTTTACTGAAAGAACGCTGGATACTCAGATAAGCAGTACAGACAGTGATTTTACTATTCAGATAGATAAATCACTTATAGCCAAGGTAAACGGGTCATTTTCCTATACAATACAAGGAGAAATATCAGCTCCTGAAAAAGCCTTAACATCTGCGGATCTGACTATACATTTTATAAATTCATCTGGTACTCCCCTGTTCAGGAAAACAGTGTCTCTGGTGGAGGATAATGAAATCTTCCTGCCTGGAGAGGGAATCCTGATTGATGAGTTCTTTTACATTCATTACCTACCACCGGAAATTGAAAGAATATCCCTCAATCTCACTAATGTCAGCTTTTCAGATGATTATATTACTGGAGAAACTCCGGAGGAAATTTATCTCCAGTGGGATACAGCCCGGCCCGAAGGAGTCAATATTGCCTTGCTGCTGAAGAGTAGCACAAGTATATACAGTTATGCCGGGTCATATAGAAATATGAAAAT
>JAEINM010000281.1 GCA_016342385.1 Spirochaetaceae bacterium
AAATTGAACAACGCCCTGAAAAGGATTGAACAGGGATCCTATGGAATCTGTATCCGATGCGGTAAAGAGATTCCCATGGGTAGATTGCAAGCTGTACCGGAAGCCCTTATCTGTGTGCCCTGTGCGGATAAAAAAAAGAGTGTCATATGAGTGTAGTAGGTAACAATGTTTTAAAATTGCCTCCCTGGTTCTCTCACCATTCGGGAAAAAGTTAGAACTGGGAGAATTCGGCTTCAGCGGTGCTGTGGGGAATATTCTCTGGATCTTGTTTCTTGGATGGGAATTATGTCTTTCCCATTCTGTGCTCAGCCTTCTTTTTTCCCTGACTATAATAGGGATCCCCTTTGGTAAACAGCATTTTAAGCTGGCGGGATTATCCATTCTCCCCTTTGGAGCCAGAATTATACCCTATTAATCATTTTCTGTACGAATCTCCTCCCAGTTTTTCAAGTCAAAGAGATTATTTCTGACTCTGTAGAAACCGTCATAAGTATGTTTGTCCCTATTTTCAAGAAACCTGGTCTGCCAGCCCAGAGTATAGGCGGTTCTAAGGATTCTCTCTTCCCGGCTGACCTCTTTTAAAGGGGAGTCCTTATCAAAAGCAATGGCATTCACATCTCCATTACTCATAAAGCGGTTGTCCTGTTTCAGCTCTCCATATGAAGAAAAATCTTTAACCAGTAAGAGAGGATTCATTCTGTTGAGAAATCTCAGTTCCTTTCCCAGTCTCACCGATTCCTCCCTATTGAGAAAAGGGGTCATATAAGAACTGTCCTCATGGATCCCATGATCGGAAACAAGAATTATTTTCGTGTTATCGTAAATTTCATTTTCTTTTAACCATGTAAGAAAATCACCGATATACACCATGGCCCAGTGAGCGCTGTAATAGGACATTTCTCCTTTTGTCACCTCAGGTGTCGGGGAATCAGAGACTTCATCATCCAGAATAGTTCCATCCTCGGCTATGGCAAAGGGGGAGTGAGTCAATTCGCTTAGAAAAAATTTGAATGTACCTTTTTTTCTCTCTCTATTGGCTAAATAAGGAAGAGACTTTAAAAAGGCCACTTTGGAAATGACATGAGAATAATTCGACTTTTGAATACTGAATATCGAGTTTTTCAGGCTTAACCACCCACCTTCGCTATAAATGGGGGATTTCAGGGCAAAGGGAACAACCCGGAAGAGACCGATCATATACAATAGTCTGCTTTTGCTTAAAGCCTCATTGACAGTCTGCCTGTTCTCTCCATGATTATCATCCCAATAATTGCGGAATTGACTGGAAGAAGCCGCATAAGCTCCCAATTCCTGTAAAGACGTGATATCTCCTGTATAGGCCCGATAAAAAGATGGATCTATGAAAGAAATTTCTAAATCTTCTTCATGAGCCTGATCAATAAGTGATTCATAAGAGACCGCTATCTTTTCCATAAGATTTTTTCCCGGTTTCTGATCCATCTTCCGAGGTTCAAAATCCCATCCTGCCAGCAGAACAGGTAATGAAGCATTCGTATAATATGAAGCACTTAAGGTGTTGGGATACCAGGTAAATCCGCTATAAATGTTCTTCAGCGCCGGATCATCGTGGAGTATATGAGAAATATAACTTCCCTGAAACATATCAAGCATAAAAACAATAACATTCTCCTTGTCCCGGGAGAATCCCAGTAAATGATCTGTATCGGAAGGAAGTCCCTTATTATAGGATATTTCAGTTTTTTCATCCGCAGAGATCACTGCTATGGTCTGATAAAGGCTCTGTCCCATTATCAGGATATTTAAGAGTGAAAAGAGAATGATAAGATTATGTTTTTTTGATTTATACAACTTCTGAACGATGAGAAAGAGGCAGATAAGGAGAGAAAATTCAAGAAGATACCAGGAAAAAGAGGCCAGAAATGACTTCTCCCTGGTTAAGATAAAACCATCGAGAGAACCGAAGTCCAACTGTATAAAAAAAGCATAGACAAAAGAGGAAAGCGCCATATAGGTAAATAGGAATTCCACTAATATTTTCCCCTTTCGCGGAGTCAGAAAATAGAGGAATGACAAGAGGAAAAAGATGATCACGAAAGGAATAACATTATTCTGAAAAACCCCTGATATGGAGAAGCTGAAAGCACTGGGAAGTGAGGAAAATATCTGAATGGGAAGATTGAAGAAAATCAGAAATAATATAAAAGACAGAGAGAGTACAAACCGCCCCCCCGAAGGTTTTATAGAAAAATCTATCAACCCCTCATGATTATGTATTTTACGAAAAGAAGGATAGGTAACAATAATGAGAAGTCCCTGTAAAAAGCTGAGCTTTATAAGGGGTATCAATAGAGCCCTGTCACAGATTAAAGCGGATATCACTCTGATCAGATCAAGTGAATATTTTACCTGGAATACCAGAACAACCGCCATAAAAGCGACTATAATCCACTGATATACTTTCTTCTGAAAAATTTTTACAAAGCTGAAAATACCGATAAATTCGGTAATATACAGCAAAACGGCAATAGCAGCGGCTAAATACAAAACGGTCAATGTTGATTCTCGGTCAAAGTATCCGATGAGAGACAGAGACAGGAAAAAAGCTCCGGAAAACAATCCATAATAGAGTATTTTAAGCACGTTCTCTCTACTTGGTCTTTTTCTGATCTGTATCAGAGATTCCCCTTTATGACCTATGATCTGTTTAACTAGAGCAAAGAGATTATTCATTGTCCAATAGAGAACCAGAGCCGCGGGAGATTTGTATAAGAGAAAGAAAAATAAAGCGGCCAGCCCCCACAATTGATAGCGTTCGGAAGGATTATTCCCCTTAGTATAGAGAAGCGAAGAAACACCATTTAAGGCCGTCATAACAATAGGTAGAAGATTGAGACTGATAACACCCAGATCCCAGGCTCCATCCGCTTTACTGAGATCTTCTATAAAGAGAAATGACTCTCCCGCATATCCAGTGTAATGAGATAGAAGCTGATAAGCTGCCAGAAAAAAGGGGATCTGAATCAATAGACCGAGGGAGGGAATGATACTGTGCAGCGGCTTATACCTGTATTGTCTGTGAATGGCTCTGATATAGTAAAACCGCTCCTGGCCTTTATAGCACTCTTTTATTTCAGCTATTTCCAAATCCATTTTTTTCTGTTTTAATTTATTCCTGCTTTTGATTTTTTCTATGGGATAGTAAACAGGAATCAGTATTATATTGACGACTATACTGAGAAGAATAAGTGATATGCCGTAATTACCGGAAAAATTCACAAGGAACTGAAAAATCACCCCCAGAAATAACTCCAGAGGTTTAATTAATATATTAAAAATCATTTTAACTGCTCCACTATTTCCAGAATCTGCTCAGCGGCTATTTCTCCGGCCTTTCCCCAGTTATAAAAATTGGCATCCCGTAATTTCTGCAAATCCTCCACAGGTGGATCGGTGATCATCTGTTTCAGAACATCATTCAGTTTATCCAGTTCATTTTCCTGTAAAAGAGCACCGAGCTGATCGCGGATTGTCAAATCCCATGACTGGCTGTCCAGGTTTGAGGCTTCCATCCCCTTACCGTCAAAGGGAACTTCAAAAAAGACGATGGGTTTTTTCTGAAGGAAGGCAAAATCCAGAGCGACTCCCGAGACATCGGTTATCATAACATCAGCTCTTTGCAGACTGAGAGCCCCGGAAGCCTGCTTATCGATTTCAAAGAGCTCGTCGGATCGGAATAATTCTTCTATCTCTTTTATCACATCGGGGAAACTGACAAAACTTTGAGGGTGTGGTCTGAATATGACCTGATAGCTTCTATTTTCCAGTAAGGTTCTAAACAGGGCGGGACCAAAACGATTGATTATGCAGAAAGGCTGCCACGTAGGGGCAACCAGTAATACGGGTTTTTCATGGGAAAACTGATCATTCCCCTCCAGAGTCTTAATCATACTATCATAGTATGTCAGACCGGTTTCCAGCAGTAGTTTCGGTGCCGATTGTCTGACTTCCTCCATTTGGCGGATACTGGAAATCTGATAGGGTCCGCAGCAGAAGACAGAGTCAAAATAATCAAAGGCATATTTTCTATAACTGTGAATATCTGTGGGAGAGTGGAGAAGATGGCCATAGTGCCTGACTCCATGGGACCTCTTTAATGTCATAATATCCAATTGCGGAGTGGTCATGATCAGAACCGGGGCTCTTAAATTATTTAAAAAGGCCCACGATTGAGCCATTCCTCCCAGATATTGGGAAGAGAGCCATGAGGATTCATATTCAAGACCGGGGTCATCTTTTCCCGATGTCAGATAGGCACTTCGGATTTCTCTCTTTTCCAGAGCCTCAATAACCGGCTGAAAAACCTGCCAGTACTGTTTCCCTTCTGAATAAAAGACAATATCACAGCCCTCTATTGAATCCCTGGAGCTGAATCCTCTCCCCTGCCATAAGTTCATAAGACGATAGAAAAAACCCCTCAAACCATAAAATATGGCCGCGAGAAACCCGGCGACAACATAGAGGATTGTACTGCCTGACATGGGATCGATATAGGCGAAGAGGGGAAAGGGAAGGATTAACAAGAATATACAATAAAATCTTTTCATGAATTACCGGAACTCCTAAAGCATATGGGAAAAAGACGATGAAGAAAATATAACATTTTAAAAGTAGTTATTCAAAGACAAAATGAATAGTAATATTATTTGAATAAATATATATTTATATAATATTGATATTCAGGAGTTTTATATGCAGGCCATGATTTTAGCAGCTGGAATGGGTAAGAGGTTAAAAGAACTGACTAACAATAATACGAAATGTATGGTTGAAGTGAATGGAGAGACATTGATAAAGCGGATGTTAAGTCAACTCGATCAACTGGATCTCTCGAAAATCATCATGGTTGTCGGATATAAGGCGGAACCGCTTCTTCAATACATTTCAACTCTCTCTATAAAAACAAAGATTGAATATGTGGAAAATGAAATTTTCAATAAAACGAACAATATTTATTCTCTTTTTCTGGCCAGACATTATCTGCTGGAGGAAGACACATTGCTCCTGGAATCGGATCTCATTTTTGAAAGTTCCATTTTAAAAAAAATAGTGGACGATCCCTACCCCAGTCTTGCTCTTGTCGCGAAATATGAAAGCTGGATGGATGGGACTGTTGTCACTCTCGACGGTAACAATATCACCAGTTTTCTGGATAAAAAAAGTTTTAAATTCAGTGAAACCAGTGACTATTACAAAACAGTCAATATCTATAAATTCAGCAAGGAGTTTTCCGCTTCCCATTACGTTCCCTTTCTGGAAGCCTACAGTAAAGCTCTGGGAGATAATGAATACTATGAACAGGTTCTAAAAGTAATTTCTCTTTTAGATAAACCGGAGATAAAAGCGGTAAGACTCGAAAATGAAGACTGGTATGAAATAGACGATTTACAGGATCTGGATATTGCGGAATCAATTTTCGCACAATCTCAGGAGAAAAAGCTGAATAAATTCCAGATACGCTATGGCGGATACTGGAGATATCCCGAAATGATTGATTTCTGCTATCTCGTAAACCCCTTCTTCCCTCCCCGGAAACTGATTGATGAAATGAAAGCCAATTTTACCAGATTACTCAGTGAATATCCTTCGGGTCTGAGGGTCAACAACCTGCTTGCTGGAAAGTATTTCGGAGTCGATCAGTCATTTATCTGTATCGGTAACGGTGCGGCAGAACTTATCAAGTCCCT
>JAEINM010000282.1 GCA_016342385.1 Spirochaetaceae bacterium
TAGGGCATCTCTACACAGGGCATCTCTACACAGGTTTATTTTGCTTTGACGATTATTTTTTCCAGACCGGGGCGTTTTTCCAGGTCTCTTGGAAGGGCCGCTTCTCTGTTTTTATTCACGTAGGACGGATCCTGGAAAGAATAGGTGAAATTGGTATGTACGTCGTATGTTCCGTTCATTAGAGCGAAGGTATCTTCAGTCATCACCAGCTCTTCATCTGTGGGAATTATAAACACTTTTACCTTGGAATCCTCTGCGGAAATGCAGGTTTCACAGTTTTGAGATTTAGATATGGCGTTCTTTTCCATATCCACTTTTACACCAATGCTCTCCAGCTCAGACAGTGCTTTCGCCCGGACTGGAGGAGACATCTCTCCTACTCCTGCTGTAAAAACAATGGCATCGACATTTCCCAGCACAGCGGAATAGGAACCGAGGTATTTCTTAATTCTGTAGGCTTCCATATCCTGTGCGAGAATGCATCTCTCATCATTTTCTTCTACCCCGTCATTAATATCCCTTCGGTCAATGTACTTTTCTGTTATTCCGAGAAGACCACTGTTTTTGTTGAGAATCCTGTCTACGGCATTGGCGTTCATATCGGTTCGGCTTATGATATAAGGGATAATGGCCGGATCAATATCTCCGCATCTGGTACCCATTATAAGCCCTTCCAGAGGGGTTAGGCCCATGGATGTATCGATGCACACTCCATTTTTAACGGCGCACATACTGGCTCCATTTCCAATATGGGCTATGATGATGTTTGTTTTTAGAGGATCTTTACCCAGAAGGGTTGCGGCCCGTTTCGCCGTATAGAGATAAGATGTTCCGTGGAATCCGTAACGTCTTACATTGTAATCTCTGTACCATGAGTGGGGAAGGGCATACATAAATGCTTCATCCGGCATTGTCTGATGCCAGGCTGTATCGAGTATGGCGCAGTGGGGAACATCGGGGAGGACTGCCTTTGCACCGATAATACCAGTAATATTGGCGGGATTGTGCAGAGGGGCCAGAGCAGAGAGCTCCTTTAGAGTCTCGATGACTTCATTATCTACAATTACGGATTTAATAAATCTTTCTCCACCGTGGACAACTCTGTGTCCAACAGCTTTAATCTCATTGATTTCAGTTACGCAGCCATTTTTTTTGTCGATAATCGCTGCAATAATTAATTCTACGGCCTCTTTGTGTGTGGGACAGGCTCGTTTTCTTGTATGAGATTCTCTTCCCGGTATATTGCTCTCTATAGTAGAGATATTCTCGCCGATTCTTTCGACAATACCGTTTCCCAGTACCTCTTTGTTTTCCCAGTCGTATACCTGATATTTTGCAGAAGAACTTCCACAGTTCAGGGTCAGAATAATCATATTTTGGACCTCCGGTTTTTTAAACCATTTTTTTACTTGACAAAAATCAGAACTAACCTTTTTAAGTCTAACGTTTTTCCATATTTCATTACAACATGATTTTTAATTCCGGGAGTTTTAATTTGTATTTTTTAAAAATCATTCAAGATTAATCAGTTCAACTCCTGGTGAAAGCTCGTCTTTAGACAGATTTTTCTGGTCTTTTTATAAATCCCTGTTATTCTATAATTCATAATTTTTTGTCTTATTAAAAAAATCGGGAGATTCTAAGGTTATGAGAGGGAGCAGATATACATTTAAAAGTGAAGACTACAGGGATATTTCCGCGGTCAAGTGGATTCCCGATGATGACACAGAGGTTATCGGAGCCGTTCAGATTATCCATGGTATGGCCGAACATATGGAACGTTATGATGATTTTGCCCTCTTTCTCAACAGGAAGGGTTTTGTTGTAATCGGAAATGACCACAGGGGTCATGGGAAATCCCTGGAAGCAGAAAGTGATACGGGTTTTTTTTCCGAAGAAAATGGCTGGGAAAAAGCACTTCATGATATAAGAAAAGTGACTCTGCAGCTGAAAGAGCAGCATCGGGAGCTTCCCATATTTATTATTTCCCATAGTATGGGCTCTTTTTTTGCCCGGGATTATATCTCCCGCTGGGGTGATGATATAAATGGCGTGATTCTTTCGGGAACGGGGAATCAGAAGACTTTTATGGTCACAGTGCTGCAGTTTCTGGTAAAAATTGAAATTCTTTTCAGGGGACTGCGCCATAGAAGCACCTTTTTTGATAATTTAAGTTTCGGATCTTTCAACAAACCATTTGAGCCGGGAGCACCGACTCCATTTGAATGGCTTTCCAGAGACAGAGTCCAGGTTGATAAATATGTAGATGATCCCCTCTGTGGTTTTATCTGTACAACGGCCCATTTCAGGGATCTGGCACAGGGGTTGAAGAGAGTTTGTGACCCGTCCCTGTATTCTCAGGTTCCTAAAAATCTTCCTATATTATTATTTTCAGGCGATGAAGACCCTGTAGGAGGGGCAAAGGGACAACTTGTCAGAGAGGTTTATGAGAATTACCGCAGAGTCGGGATTAGCGATGTCACTATGGAATTAAACCTGGGGGGCAGACATGAAAGCCTCAATGAGATTAATAGGGATATTGTGTATGACGTATTTCTTCAATGGTTGAAAGTCCATGTGGGAAAAAAAGATGAAATCCTGATTCAAGAATAAAGCACGGGGAGAAAAAAAAGAGTAGTAGAGTGTAGATGAAAACTTTACGGCTCTTTTTTTTTCTCTTACTGTCATTCTCTCTTTCAGGGCAATGTGTTCTGGACTATCAATATGGAGTCTCCTATCCCCGTGGAATCTTCACAGGTCTCAGTTTTAATTGTGAATATTTTTTATCTTCTGCAGAGATTAATTACAGTAAGGACACTTTTTCCCTGAACAGGGCATTCCTTACCAGTGATTATCTTTCTCTGGGATCTGTAACATTTAGCGGATTATTAAGAGACATGAGATATGAGAACTCCCATTTTTATTCCGCTGAAGATGACTCTAGAGCTGTCATTGATAAAGAGGGAAATCCCCTGTTAAATCACGGGGGTATAGTGGAAGTTAAAAAACTGCACCTGGGAATTTCAGCTTTCACAAAGGAAGATTATTCTCAACTCTTAGTGTGGAAGAATACAGATCTGTTAGATTTCTGTTCTTTTCATATTGTTCAGTCTCTGTCTTTTCCGAAATTTGAGAATGAAACGGATTTTGATACTTGGTACATATGGGAGCCCCCTCTTTATTCCCCCTTTCAATGGAATAGCTCCCTGACCTTACTATTGGGAAGTGACCGGTTATTCGGTGGTGGTCAGTTTCAGTCAAATGCTTCCCCGGATGACCCGGCGGGGTTTTCTGCTCTTTTTCTGGGAGGGATCTCATTTCCACATCTGTTTGTTCAGAATGAAATTCGTTTGAACAGCAGTCGTTTTGTGACAAGTGATCTTAGGTTTAACCGGTATCCACTTTTATTAAAGGGGAAAATAAATTATACAGGGCCAATTTTTGAAATCTGCAATAACTATACCTTCTCCTATGAAAAAAAGCCTTTTCCCTGGCATAACAGGCTCTGGCAGTTTATGTGGGAATCAGAACTGTCTTTTCAAGATGAGAAATGGGAAATAGACGGGGGAGTCCTTTTCTCCCTATTTAATGATAAGGCAGACCCCCTTTTCATTAGAGTTTCTCTCGAAGGAGTTATCAAAAGGCTATACACCTTTTTTTACTGGCAGATAGAAGGTTTAGGTGAATACGATTCTCTGTTTCATTATGTATATTCAGTAGAAGGGGGGTATGAGTCATCGAGTTGGAATATCGCTCTGTCCTCCTCTCTGGAAATCGACAAAAGGATTAGAACACATTTATTTCTTAAAGCGTCCTTTTCTTTTAACAAAAAATGTATTTCCATGGATTTTTCCCTGGAGGATATCGGTTTATATAATAGTGAATCGGTAAAAATGAAACCATCTCTTTTTATAGGCTTGGAACTGAAAGATATAGCTCCTTTCTGAAGTGTTGAGGAATAAAATCATAGCTGAATCCCGATCCGGCGAAGGGTGAACAAAAATTGTATTCAAGCGAAGCGTGTTTTATAGCAAAAGGCCCGGACTATTAAGGCGGATCAACGGCAGAGTCTCCACCAGAACAGATGTGACGACAGAGGGGCATTCTCTACTGGAATCTATTTACGGCGGATATCTTGATAAGAGCTACTATACACAGGATTCTCTGGGATCTGTTATCGGAACTTTCAACGACAAGGGAAGAATTGATGAGAAGTATACCTATGATTCATTCGGCCGAGTAACTGAAGGAAGATTTGATAATGTAAACCGGTTGGGTTACAATGGAAAAATGATCGATCCATTTACAGGCAATTACGACTACGGATTCAGGGATTATTCGCCGGTCAGTATGAGATTTACTACTGTGGATCCTATTAGGTCAGGTTCTAACTGGTATTCTTATGTGTCGAATGATCCAATCAACAAGATTGATCCGTTTGGATTGCAGGAGAGTGATAATAAACCAGAAGACAGAACAAACTTTGGTTTTGACCAGATTTATCCTGAATATCCTAATGATTGGTCTAATTATGATTATGAGTTTGTGGAATCAGAAATACATGATGATGAAGATTATGGAGTAGCTGTTGTAGTAGATACTGGTACTGGAATTCATCTAGAGAATGGCACTGATCCTCCCTTCATTGACCCTGATACTGGCGGTGATTCCGGCATCGATATCATTGTAGTAGAATTAACAATTACTACCACTAATGGAGAGACTATAACTGAAACATTTGTAACTACTGATGATAAAGATATCTTTATTGTACCAACTGATGAAGAAGTAATCAGTGGCGATGCTACTATTGATTTTTACGATATAGATGAAGATATAACAATTACACACCAATTAGGATTTGATTAATGAAAAAGTATTTTATTATTTTTATGATATTATTCTCTAGTGCCCTTTATTCCCAGAACTACTACAATTTGATAAGTCCTGTTGGATGGGATAATAACACAGATTTTGATGCAGAATTAGAAAGTTTTAAAGGTATCGTTGATGAGCTTTGTGATGTTACAGATCAACTAATGACGATAGCTTTTAATAATGAGGAATATGTTATTCAGCAAAATAGCACTGTAACTTCTATCATTGGGAAAAACAATGTAATGCTTCCTGCTGGTTACTTATTGCCGAACAATAAAATAGAATTAGATTTAACAAAAAAGCTAGTTTTATTAATATTTATTGATAATAAATCGCCAATAAATAATTATAGATTTTTTGATAAGAACTCAATCCTCTTTCATTCGGATAAAGAGCAAAACGTATTTTCTCCATATCATATATTAGCGTTCCCTAAAGATACATATTCAGATCTTAGATCCCCGACTCTTCTTGTGAATATTCAGGAAAGAATCGAAATAACAGTTGGCGGTATCGATGTGATAGATAAATCAATTGAGAATTACAATATTGGAGATCTTCTCGGGACGAGTAGAGGAAGTAATGTTGTAATGATTTTTAACTCTCCTCCTTTTTTTAAGAAAGAGATATTCCCGATTTATATCCAAAAAAAAATAGAATAACATAAGAAACTAGCTAATCTGCAGAGTCTGGAAATCTGGACTCTGTCTGGTTCAGCGATAAACTTAAGCTAAGATCTTGAAGTAACATGAGCGTTGAAGCTGACTCTCCCTGTGGGTCGAGCAGCTTAACTTACGGTTACTTATTAAAAGAGATTACGAGGGGTTCGTCAGAACCCCTT
>JAEINM010000283.1 GCA_016342385.1 Spirochaetaceae bacterium
CTTTACATTGATATTATTGAAGTTCAATATTCATAATAAGAAAATCGGTACACCATGTCTTTTAGGAAAATTTCGATCTCAGGAGTCGGGGCAAATGAAAAAGCTACTTGAAGGTACAGTTCATTTTAAAAAAAGTGATTTTGAAGACCATCGCGAATTGTTTAGTTCTCTTGGTAAGAAACAAAATCCCCACACATTGTTTATAACCTGTTCCGATTCCCGTCTGGTTCCCAGTATGATTACCCAGACACTACCGGGAGAATTATTTATTGTCCGCAATGTGGCCAATCTTGTTCCTCCATACCGGATTGCCGATGAATTTCTCTCTACAACTGCAGCTATTGAATATGCTGTACAGGTTCTGAAGGTTTCAAATATTATTGTATGTGGACACAGCAACTGCGGAGGATGTGCTCTACTGAATCACGAAGATCCCGATTCTCTCCCTATTCCCAATACACGGAAGTGGATGGAACTTGCGGCCCCGGTCAGGGATCTGGTCAATCAGACTTTGAAAGAGAATGACCCTTCTGCCAGGATATGGCTAACCGAACAGATAAATGTCCTGGAGCAGATGAAACATCTTCTCACTTATCCCTATATCTCAGAAGGGTACAAGAACGGGACATTGAGTATTCTCGGGTGGCACTACATTATCAATAGCGGTGAAATTTTCCAGTACAATAAGGAAATTCAGGAATTTGAGCTGCTGAATTAGATGATTATATTGATCCCCTAGCTTAGTTTTCTTCTGTTTCAGATTGGATTTTGTTCCCTTCTTTAGAGATCACAGTAATAGGATCAGTGAATAGTTTTGAATTGGGAATCAGGATTTTATCCCCAAGAGAATCGAGTTCCGTATAACGGAGATCAATGGTTACGACAAGACCTTCAAAACCGGTAATTTTGATATAATGACCTAATTCAAAAGGCCTGTACATAAGGATTAAAACGCCTGAAAGAATATTGGATATTGTATCTTTTAAAGCAAAACCGAGAGCAAATCCTGTTAATCCCAGACTGGTGACAATAGCAGAAACATTTATTCCCACTGTGCCTAAAGCTGTAACAAGACCGAAAATTATAATTGTGACCCTTACGGTTTTGGTGAAAAGGTGGATGAGGTTGCCATTGACTTTTAATCGCTTCGCCGCTGAGGATGTAATCTTCCCCACTATTTTTGACAATATAAAAAAAACCATAAAAATAACTAATGACATTAGTATTTCAGGTCCTTTTTGAATAACCCTATCAGATAGTAAGGTGTAGATTTCATTCATGTTCATAACTCCTGTGGACTCCAAATAAAGAACTAAACCCGGTAAAGAACAGATCTGTTCTGGTATATTGGGGGTTATGCGAACAATACCCTTTCAACAGGACTTAATCCAGACTGTTAATAATCTCTCTCAATAAGTGGTAAGAGAAATATACTAAAAGTCTGGCGCAATAGATGAGTGTATTAAGGCTAAGTTATTCAGGCCCTGGATAAGCGGTAGATTTTTGATCCGAAAATAAAGCAGAAAATAATGAGAGAAAAAAAGCTTATTGCACCAAAAGAAGACTCGGGATCTACCATTTGTAAGATTCCTGCTATAAAACCGATAATCCCAAGTATTAGGCTCATCAAAGAAAAACTTCTACCAAAAGCAGGCGTTTTAAACATAGCTATTCCCTGTAAAATAAAGCCTATGGGCACAATGAAGAATCCCACATAAAGCATAGCATCAAAAACGGCCCAAATTGCCTGCCATAAAATGACAATAGTGTCCTGATCCTGCGCACTTGTTCCCAGAGTCTGGAATAGAATAGATAGCTGATAATGAGCAACATGTGGTGTTGCGGAGATTGCCATGGAAGTCAGACCAATAACACTCAGTAAACTTCCCAAAAGAGAAGGAGCCATGTTTGTGTTTTTAAGGGCCCTATATAAAGCAATAAAGAGAGGAAGTCCAAAAATCAGGGCTGTCAGATATATTAAATTCTCTACTATTCGGGCGGCTGCAATATCAGGAAATCTCGTAACCCATTCTTCCAGGCTGGAAGGATCTGCGGGGATAAAGATAATTACATAGGCAAAAACTGCTATAAATAAAAAACCGCTGAGTATTCCGGAAAGGCCACCCCACCGCAAAAGACTCTTTTCCTGTTCAATTTTGTGTAAATTTGTCATAAATTAACTCCTAAATAATTAAAAATATGGTAGAGAACATGTTTTTTCCAGTCTCTGAATCTCCATTATATGGTAAAAAAATAACTATCTGAAATTATTCCCCTAAATGGTCAATTATGTATATTGAGTGGTTTCATATTTATTTTGAATGGAATCTTTCCCTTAAGAAGCAGCCCGATTAGGACTTTTTGATTTAAGAGCTTTGAGAATAATTGAGCTGGAAGGAATTTTCCGGACTCTGTCAGAGGAATCAAAAACTGTTAAATCTATAAGAGTTTTCAGATCAGACCTTTGCAGGATTATCCACTGTTCCCCGGTTTCTGAGAAAGGTCTTTGTTCCAGAAATATTTGGTCAAAGCTGTATGCCCCATCTTTATGTTTGATTGTCCGGTAGTATTCCTGTCTGATATTGTTAAATCGTGATAGGTTCAGCTCTGTACTGACCATAAATGCCCAGCATGAATCGCTTATAGCAAGATAAATTCCCGGAAACCCAAGCCTGAATGATAACAATTCAAAGTGTTTTCTATTCGCAGGGCGGTTATATGGGGGGAAAAACAGAAGCTGATTCACCCGGCTCTTTTTAAAGGAAAGGGTATTTGATGTAAAGGGTTTAAAAGACTCGGGATTTATATCAATCATATTCTGCCGATAATCATATGCCCTGTTGCAGAGTTCATTCCAGTCTATTTCTGAATTAAAGTTTTTCTCAATTAGTTTATACCTCTTTTCATACCATATAATCATTTCAGTATTGAAGCGTATCATTGTAGTATATCTTTCGGTGCTGAAGGCCTCTACATACCAGCAGGTATGAGCATTATAGGATTTACATATAACACTCTGATGTGATTCTTGATGAATTGTACATAGACCTTCCCCTTTACCCAGATAGCGGCAGTCTCTTTCGAGATAAAAAGTCCATTCCCCTGTTTTTTTTAGAACAGGAAAGACGCCATTGTAACAGGAGCTTAGAATGAGATTGATAAAATCGCTATGCCTATTGAGCCTCAGCGGGGTAAGAGGCAGATTGCCACAGCAATAGGTTTCAGGACATTGTGAACAGGGTGTATCAACCCAAAGGTCCTGTCTTATTTCAAGTTTATCTGGAAAATCTATTTTTTTACTCAATAACGTTTTTCTCCGATCAAGGTTGATATACTCTGAAATAGAACTTCTGTATAGTAGTGGTACGACACAATTCCAATTTGATAGTAAACTTTTCAGCTGGAAAGTCATAAGGGGAATTATTATATCTTCAGAGACAAGGTCTTTGAGCCATATCAAGTATTAATCAGGAGATTTTAAGCTAATTGGATAGAAAACGGGAAATAATAATTCAGGCTCAGGAAGATGGTCTGGTTTTACTGCCCTGGATAGCAGCCAGGTATACATATCATCCCCCGGAAAAGTGGGAACGGTATATAAACGAAGACAGAATCAGGATTAATAATGCTACAGTAGTTCCCGAGACGATACTCAGCCGCGGAGACATTATCACATACTATCCCGAACCTGTGGTCGAGCCCCCTATCAATAGAGAATTTACAGTCGTATATGAGGACAATGATCTTCTAGTCATAAATAAACCCTCTGATCTCCCCTGCCATCCGGGAGGAGTTTATTTCGAAAATACACTGTGGTACATACTCAAGGAGAAGTACGAATATCTCTCTCTGGTCAATCGACTGGATAGAGAGACTTCAGGCACGATGCTGATCGCCAAGAATAAAGCGAGTGCATCATTTTATTTTAATAAAATGAGAGAGCGTGAAATCGAAAAGGAGTATCTGGTTTTAGTTCATGGGCTTTTCAATCATGATATTGATGCCAGAGGATGGTTGGTAAAAGACAGTAACAGTATAATCAGAAAAAAGAGGAAATTCCTACTCGATCTTAATGCCTTGCCGGAGGACCAGGGAGACGAACCGGATCGGGAGTTTTCTCATTCGTCCTTTACAGCTATTACATCCGACGAGAACTATTCCTTATTAAAATGCAGAATTTTTACAGGCCGAACACATCAGATAAGAGCTACAATCTGTTCTTTGGGATATCCTGTTGTGGGAGATAAAATTTATGGTCTCGATGACAGTTATTTCTTTAAATTTATAAATGATACATTAACAGTAGATGAAAAGGCTAAGCTTGTGATCAGTAATCAGGCTTTACACAGTTATAAAACGAGAACCCCCATGCTGAGTGGAGATTGGCAGTTATTCACTTCACCCCCGCCGGATAACTGGCCCATTCATTTTTAGAATTGCATTCTCTCAGCTTTCGAACCCTTTAGGACAAATCATGGTTTGATCTTATGTATAGAAACATATTATAGTGAGAGTATTAGAGGATGTGTTTTGAAATTAGATAAAAGAATAGAAAATTTAAATGTATATTCTGAAGAAGAGATTGTAACTCCTGCAGAATTGAAAGATAAGTTCCCTTTATCAGAGAGAGCTGTTTCAGTTGTTATGAATGGTCAGAAAACAATAGGCAGAATTTTGTCTGGAGAAGACCGGAGAAAATTAATAATTGTCGGACCCTGTAGTATACATAATCCTTCAGAGGCTCTCGATTATGCAGAGAAACTTAAAAAACTGTCTGAAGAAGTCAAAGAAAAATTATTTCTGGTCATGCGGGTTTATTTTGAAAAGCCAAGAACCACAGTTGGTTGGCAGGGTTTGGTAAATGATCCATACCTTGATAATAGCTGTATTATAGATGATGGTCTGGCAATTGCCAGAGAGTTATTATTACATATTGCCGAAATCGGTTTGCCTGCGGCCGGAGAGGCTCTTGATCTGATTACTCCACAGTATGTACAGGATCTGTTCTCATGGACAGCTATAGGGGCACGCACTACAGAATCACAAACACATAGAAAAATGGCCAGTGGTTTCTCCAGTGCTGTGGGTTTCAAAAACGGGACAACGGGAAATATCAATGTTGCTATTAATGCCATAAAATCTGCAGGGCACCCCAATAATTTTATCAGTATAAATCCAGAGGGACATTCTGCTATTGTCAGAACAAAGGGAAATCGGAATACTCATATTGTATTAAGAGGTGGTGCAGGTAAGATCAATTATGATAAAGTGAGCATTGAAAGATGTGAAAAAATGCTGAAATCTGCCGGTCTACCCGAAAAGATTATGATTGACTGCAGCCATGAAAATTCGGGAAAAGACCCTGAAAATCAAAAAGAAGTAATTGAAGATATTAAAGCTCAGATCCAGGGAGGGAATAAGTCCATTTTTGGCCTTATGATTGAAAGTAATATTAATGGTGGTAATCAGGAGATTACAAAAGATCTCAACAATCTGAAATATGGAGTTTCCATTACCGATAGCTGCTTATCTTTTACTGATACGGAAAAATCAATTAAATCCCTCTTTGACGGTTTAAGATAGCTGGAAAAATATTAATTGGAAAAGATATGAATGGTATTAAAATATTATTATGAAAAGCCTTATTAAAAAACATTCTGCTGATATCGAGAAATGGATTTGTAAGAAAGTAAAAAATTATAGTGATTGTGAAGAC
>JAEINM010000284.1 GCA_016342385.1 Spirochaetaceae bacterium
GGAAGTCCTATCTTCTTGAATTTCGTCCGTGTTTATGGCGGGTTTGACCTCTATGGAGGAACGATGCTCACTGTAGATAATCCCTATTCGGGAAATCTGTTTTTAGGTGGAATCGGATTTGGTGGCATTGAAATTTATACATCGAAATGGTCTGCTGCTTTTATAGAAGGCGGCGGAGGCGGAGGTGGTCTTCTGATTGAAGGAGATAATGTCATTGCCGCTAATAATGGTCATCTGGGCGGGGGATTCATTCGAGTCGGTTCAAGGTTTTATTTCTAATTTATGGATATATTTTCATGGTTAAAAATCGGTATTATGGTGCTGGTTTCACTTACTGTAGAGGAGATTGAGGTCAATGAGACCTCGGTTTCCGCTCTGGTACGGGCAGAAACTCTTTTAACACAGGAAATGAAAGATCTGATAGAGCACGGTGTGACTATTGAATTTGAACTGTACAACTCTCTACTACTAAAGGGAAAGGAAGAGCGCTTTTTTAAGAAACGCATTTACCGCTCCATTTCCTATGACTACTACAGAGAGGTTTACGCATTGAGATCTGTAGATGATGCGGGAGTTATAGAGGTTAGAGAATTTTCCCGCTATAGAGAACTGGATATGGCTGTCGCAGATTTTGGGCAAATCGTTTTTACATATTCCAATGATGAATTTGACAGTCTCTCGTGGTTTTCGCAGATTTCTCTGGTAGCCAACAAAATAATCGAAGAGGAATTAGGACAGAATACAGAATCCCTCTGGGACAATCATCGTCCCTCTGTAACAGAGGAAAGGAAGAGGTAGATATGAAAAAACCGGGATTGTTTATTTTATCATTTCTGATAATAGTCATTGGCTTCACTCTCATTTTTGCGGTTTATATAGCCAATTCTGTTTCCAGCTACACAGACCGGTTTCACATAGATGAGCAGAAGCGGGTTCTTTCATTAACTCTGGCTTATAATAAGGAGCTTTATGAAAAAGCCGATTCAGAAACAGAGAAACAAAAGCTGCTTGAGGAGTTCAACTCCATTAACTCAGCTCAAGCATACCTCTGGCTTTTTGATTCCTATAAAAAGGATATTGTCAGAAGTCTTGTCATTTCAGCAGGGTTTCTTGCTTTCTTGTTGTTAATTGCCTGGCATCTCAGTCTGTACGGAATTATCAGAAGGCAGTTGAATTCTCTTTCCAATATTAACTTTGTACTGGAAAAATACGTTCATACAGGAAAAATAGAGACAATTAAAAATTATGGACCCAGGGCTTTTAAGAGAATGACTGATCATTTTAATAGTCTTTTGAATGATCTGAAACAGGCAGGAATCCGGGAAAAATTGCAATCCCAGATGGAAGGGTGGCAGAATATTACCAGAGTTCTCGGCCATGAAATAAAAAATAAACTGGTTCCGATTAAACTTACTCTTGATCTGGTGATAGATGACCTGCAATCTTCCAAATATACTTTAAATGAAGTGGAAGAGGACCTTTTTTTAATACAGAATAATGTGGAGTTTATCGAAAAAATTCTTAATTCATTAAAGAGCCTGACACATATCCCTCCTGCAGAATGCCGAGAGATTAATATAATAGAAGAGGTGGATAAGATCATTCAGAATAATCCCTCATTCGCCCTAGTTGAGCACAAAAAAAATAAGGGGTTTTCCCGGCAGATATTTACAGATCCCTTTTATCTTCAATTGATTCTTACAAATTTAATAAAGAACAGTCTTGAAGCCACATCGGATGATACAAGAAAAATTTCTCTCTCCTATTTTGTTGACGGGAAGGAACTGGTTTTACTCATAAGAGATAATGGCGTTGGGTTCGGTGAGGAAACTGCATCCAGAATTTTTAGACCCGGCTGGACTTCTAAGAAAGAGGGAGATGGTCTGGGTTTGTTTATTGTCAGGGAACTTTGTCGGGCACTTTCTATCGGACTGGACTTTCATTCTCAAGAGGGAAAAGGCACAGAGTTTAAGATGATTTTTAATCAGAGGGAAAAAGGAAAATAATAATGACAGAGAGCACATCTTTTCGGGCAGCAGTAATAGATGATGAAAAAGATATTACTATTTCACTCTCCCGTATCCTTGAGAAACAGGGGTATGACGTTACCTCTTATTTAGCCGGAGAAGGATTTCTTGAAAATCTGAAAAAAAAATTCTATGATCTTATTTTTCTTGATGTCAATCTGGGCCCCCAAAAATTATCCGGTATAGATATTCTGAAAATTCTAAAAGAAAAAGGATTTTCCGGGCATATAATCATTATTTCAGGCAATGCTGATATCTCTACAGCTGTTGAAGCATTGAAACAGGGTGCCAGTGAGTTTTTGGAAAAGCCCTTCAACCTTAAGGAAGTTCAGCGCTGTATTAAACAATTTGAAAAATCAGCAGATCTTCTGAAAGAAAGGGATTCTCTTTTATCCGGAATTATGTCCCGATATGAACTTATCGGTTCATCTTCTATCATGGAGTCTGTTCGAAAGCAGATAGAGAAGGTGGCGCTTTTGAAAGAGCCTGTATTAATTACAGGAGAGAGCGGGACAGGAAAGGAACTGGCTGCCAATAGTCTGCATTACTATTCTCAAAGGCGGGGAAAAACTCTCTATAGAATAAACATAGCGGCCATAACAGATTCTTTACTCGAAAGTCAGCTTTTCGGGTATGAAAAAGGTGCTTTTTCCGGTGCAGAATCCCCTAGTCCGGGACTGTTCAAAGCGGCTACAGGTTCATCTCTTTTCCTCGATGAGATAGGAGAGATGGATGTTAAGCTGCAGGCGAAACTCCTTCGTGTCGTTCAGGAGCAGGAAGTCCTTCCCTTGGGAACTTCCGATGTAATCTCTGTCGATACAAGATGTATTTTTGCAACAAACAGAAATCTGCCTGATGAAGTAAAAGCAGGTAATTTTCGGGAAGATCTCTACTACCGAATAAACACCTTTGAAATTATGATGCCTCCTTTAAGAGATCACAGGGAGGATATTCCTCAACTGGCGGAAAAGATTCTTATGGATTTCTCTTTTGAGAACAACCTGCCCTGCAAAGAGCTTGACTCTGCTGTTCTGGAAAAATTATCTGAATTTCCCTTTCCGGGCAATATTCGTCAATTAAAAAATATGCTGGTAAAAGCGCTGATAGAATCGGGGAAAGAGGATTTGATAAAATCGGAACACCTTGTTTTAGAATCAGGGAAAACAAGTCAAAACATTTCAGGGATCGTATCTTCAGATCTTTTCTGGGAAACCTCCCCTCTGGCGGAAAAAAAAAGAGCCCTGGAGAGGCTGTATATTCAGACTCAACTGAATAAACATGGCGGTGACTTAAAGTCAACCGCCGCTTCTCTGGGGCTTGTTGTTAACAATCTGTACCGAAAGTTAAAGGAGTACGGTATTAACCCTTAACTGCACCGGCAGCTACCAGACTGTGTTGTATCTGTTTACTCATTATTGAGTAAATTATTATTGTTGGAATAGTACCTATAACTAGTCCCGCTCCGATAGGTCCCCATTTTGTGTTGTATTGACCAACCATAGACTGGAGACCAACAGTCAGAGTCCTGAACTGGCTCTTACTGATAAAAGTAATGGCGAACATCAGTTCATTCCAGGCGCTTAAAAATGTGAATATTGCGACTGTTGCCATCGCCGGTTTTACAATGGGCAAAATGATTCTGAAAAATGAACTAAACACTCCGGCTCCATCCATAAAGGCAGATTCTTCCATCTCTTTCGGAATGGCCTGCATAAAGCCCACCATAATATACATGGCTATAGGAATTCCAAAACCCACATAGGGAAGAATCAGACACCAGTATGTGCTGAGCAGTTTAACATCTTTAAAGGTGATGAAGAGAGGAAGCAGAGTCGCATGTATGGGGATCATCATTCCCAATAAAAAGAATACCATGGCTGTTTTACTCAGTTTCCATCTCAGTCTGGCAATGGCATAGGCGGCAAGACAGGAGACAAACAGTGTAATCGCTATGGTCAATGAAGTCACAAATGCACTGTTGAACAAGTACAAACCGACTTTTCCTCCGAAGAAAGCATCTTTGTAGTTAATCCATAAGAATTTCTCAGGAAGTCCTGCTATATTTCCTCCGAAGATTTCCGAATTGCTTTTTAAAGAGAATAGCACCAGCCACAAAAACGGGTAGACCTGTATAAATGCATATAGGGATAAGAGGAGAATAAGAATGTATTTGCTTAGGTTTTTTTTATTTGCAATTTTAATAGACATGGTTCTATTCTCCATTGGCAGAATTGAGCTGCTGGAATACTTTTTTTATAACAACAGTCAGGATCAGGCATTCAACAACAATAAATATTGCCATAGCACTTCCATAACCGTAATCGACTCTGTGAAAGATTGTGTTAAACATGACTGTTGTCGGTACTTCCGTTGAATGAAGTGGTCCTCCACCTGTCAGAATGTATATGAGGTCGAAGGTCTTCAGAGATCCTATGACAGCAAGAATGACACAAATTTCAATAATGGGGACAATATAGGGAACAACTATGTGAGTTGTGATTTTTCCCGATGATGCTCCATCGATTTTTGCCGCTTCGATCAGTTCCTGGGGAATAGTTTTTATGGCGGCATAAAAGAGCAGAATGTGATATCCCACATACTGCCATAATAGGGGAATAAAGACAGCTCCCAAGGCTATATCTTTATTGGCCAGCCATTGCTGGGTCAGTTTCTCCAGTCCTATGGACTCTAATAATCCGTTTAGTAATCCATACTCAGGATTATAGATTTTCAGCCACATCTGGCCGATGACAACAGTTGATACAATGACAGGAATGAAGTAGACCGTCCTGAAAAAGCCTTCCCCTTTTACTCCCGATGCCAGAATCCTGGCAAATATAAAAGCTATTGGGAGTTGAATGAATACAGAAAAAACAGCCAGCAGCAGAGAATTCCAAATAGCCTGATAGAATCCGCTTTTGTTTAGTATAAGAAGTTTGATGTAATTCTCAAAGCCTATAAATTTGCCCTTTCCTATACCATCCCATTCTAATGTGCTGTAATAACCGGATCGGAAGATTGGGACAATTACGATAAAAATAAATATAGCTGTCGCAGGAAGCATAAATAGAAAAATGACTTTTTTATCCGATAATACCTTATTCATAAATACTCCAAAAAATATGGAGACAGCCGAAAACCGGCAGTCTCCATTATGAAAAATGCAATGAGTTCTGACTACTCGTTTATTTCCTGCATTTTTGCAGCAAATACTTCAGGACTCATCTGAAGACCGAATAACTCGGCAACATAGTTTTTATGATCATCGGCATCTGCTCCGGAAAGGAAAGTGTCCCAAGCCAGTACGTAACCGGTAGAGTCGGCAATCAGACCTTTAATCTGGTCAACAACAGGGTTGGTTTTTTCACTGACAACATCATCAGTTTTCCATGTGGGAATTCCTTCACCGGCTTTTGCCAGATTTCTGGATGTCTGTTCCATCAGGTATTTGGCTACTGTTGCAGCGGCATCTTTGTTTTCAGACATTTCTGAAACACACATTCCATCAATAGATCCACCAAGGAACTGTGTGTCGTCACCTTTCCCGTCAGCAACTGTAGGGAATTTTTTAGCTACTACACTATCGATGATTCCACTTTCATGTCCGGCGATATCTCCTGCAAACCAGTTTCCCATATAGTTCATGGCTGCCTGACCTTCGAGGAAAAGAGCT
>JAEINM010000285.1 GCA_016342385.1 Spirochaetaceae bacterium
GATTTTACCATTTTTCTCAATTGTCCCCTCGTAAGTATAGAATGCATTAAATGGGATTCTTATTACATAATTAATACCGAAAATACTATTGAGGTCGTGAATCTCTTCTCCGGGAAAAACCCATTTTTCACCGGGTTTGACATCACCATCGGGAAAGCGCGGAATATCCCGGACAGAAGGGAGTGTCGTATTTTCAATAGCTCCGGAATAAACACCTTTCAGATCTCGTGTAAAACGGGCGTATTCTTCTGAATTCCACTGATAAACGCCTCCATCTACCGTTCTTTCTGAAATCTGGTAAACAGCATCAATATCTCCCCTATTGCTGTAAACTTCTGATACTGCAACAGCAATGCGATTTAAGAATTCTTTGGAGAAGAGAATTTCATCATTGACTTTGACGGTCTCCTGCACTTCCGAAACGATTCTGTAATTATCACCATCACTGTATTGAAACTTGAAATCCACTGAATACAGCAGACCGGGAAGCATGAGAAATAGCAGAAAAAAGTAAACCCTGTAAGTCCTGATAATCATTTGAGTCTCCTGTATAAAAAAATATCCCAATTAAAAGCAAATTCTTGACAAAACACAAGTCTGTTAATAACTTATTTATTGTCTTATATATTTATAGTGATAGTATTGGTAGATAGTTTATTTAAACTTTAGCAGAAAATAAGGGAACAGAGAAGTTTTTCTGTATTAAAATCATTTATTTCCATAAGACATTTTTTTATTGTTTATTAAGGAGTAATCGCAATGAGCAGAGTTGACGATGTTTTAACTGATTCAATGATATCTGCTATAGATGCTTTGCTTTTAAAGGTTAAGGAAGATACAGATCCCGATGACCTGAAGCTCTATAAAAAGATTTTCAAGAAAACAGTACCTTTACATTTACGTTCATGGACAACAGCATATCTTCTCAAACAGGCTGTTGAATCAAAATCAAAAAGAAAAATTACCGGTGGAACCTCCCTTTTTATCAGTGTTGGAAAAAACCGCAGGGTATACCCCCGTGACCTGATTCAGTTATTTATAGGAACCGGTAAAATTAAAAGAGAAGAAATTGGGGAAATTAAAGTACTGGACAGTTATTCTTTTATTACTGTTTCAGAAAATAGTGCCGCCAAAGCCATCGATAACCTCGACGGAATAAATTATCGGGGAAGAAACCTTGTGGTCAATTTCGCCAAGAAGAAATAATTTTTTTATTTATTAGATCTGTTCCAATTCAGGGAGGATGCTTTTGCATTCCTCCCTTTTTTTTCAAGTCAAAGCCTTTATGACTAAAATCAAGACCCATGTATTAACGACCATAGCCGCAGATATAAACATCAGTGCCAACAGTTCATAGAACAATGCCTTACGCGTCGCTTTATTAATCAGAATTTCGGGATTTTCCTCTATAAGCAGATATTCTTTCATGGGATCATCGGGTCGGGTCATCCATTTACCGTCATCTCTTTTAACTACCATTCCAAAAGCAGAATTATTCCAGAGAGAACCTGCCTGATCTTCATTGAAATGAATATTTCTGCGGGAATAACCTTCCGTGAGTGGAAAAAGAGGCCTGTCGGAACTGTATTTCATATGAAGATAATCTGGATCACAGATATTGCGGTCTTCAAAACGGAGAGGTAGACTGATTAAATCCCGGTCAGCCCGGCAGAATCGCCCTTTTTTCCACATATTTGAATAGAGAAGAAACAAGATAAGACCAGGAGGAATAAAGGGGATGATGGGCAGGGAGGAGACAATAATTCCCAGTATCAGTATGGTAGAACTGACCGCTGCTTTAATCATCATATCCAGCAGTAAGAGAGAAATAATTCCACCTGCAGAAATAGACCATGGCGTCATAAAATTCCAGTATTCATTCTTCTGTCTACCGCAAGTGATAGAGCGCTCGAGGAGAGTCGTACTTTCACCATCATATATAATAACTGTAAGCGGTTCCGCCTTTGAACCCTTAAAAACAGCCCTTCCATCTTCAATTTTCACATCTCCGCTAATAAACACAGCGGTCCCCTCTGCGATTGAAAAAACTCTACTCCAGGATAGTTTTATGGGCATCTGGGAATTTTTCTTTTTTTCAGAAGGTACCATATAAATGTGACAGTACTTCATTTTTGCTGTCATTGTCATTTCCGAATTTTTTACCCAGAGCAGACCATGAGACTGCACAGCCTCGATCTCTCCGAAAAACCGGTAATGTCCTTCTTTTTTATCTGCGATAATCTCATCGTATCCACAGATAGGAAAAAATGAACAATCCACCATATTGATCCTGAATCGACGCCAGATATTCCGGACGTAAAAAGCTCCTATTGCAGGGATCAGTAGGTAAAAAAGTAAGGGGATAAAAATAAGGACAAAAACTGCTGGCATAGGATCTATCAGGCTGTAAGAGAAACAACCAGTCCTGTTTCAGTGGCATTAAACCCACTCCCGGCAGCAGTAACAACACGATGCAGCTCCTTTGCATAAGTGTCAATTAATCGGCTTGCCGCTTCGGAAGACATTTTTTCTGTACTGGAAATTGAGTGCTTCATTGAAGAATCACCCTTCATTCTGGTCAGATTTTCAATCAAATTATTCAGAATACGTATTTTTGAGATGGGAACTGTTTGCGAACTGTCTTTTGAGGAGTAACCATGTACATGTTTATAATAAGAATATAAAACCGATTTGCTGGCAACAGGAAGACCTATTTTACCGCTTTGAGTTGTCGTTGAAAATTGATTATATCCAAGATTAAATCCACTGCCGGAAAGTCTCATCTCTGTCCTCCATTATTATTATCGGAAACAGAGATGTACTTTTAACTATTTTTTAATGTCTTTTTCTTTCTGTTTCCGTTTTACACTCAATACAGAAAACAGCATAGGGAATAGCTTCAAGTCTTGCCATGGAGATTTTTTTATTACATTTGGCACAAATACCGTATTTATCATTTTCAAGTCTGACTAAAGCGGCTTCCACTTTATTAAGTCGCAGTTTATCCTGATGACCGACCACTTCAAGTATCCGGCAGTCAATATCAGTTGAAGCAACATCTCCGAGATCCTTTACTCCCATATCTTCAACAGCTGCTCTAAAGTCTTCATTTTCATGCATCAACGTTTTGAGAATACCCTCTTTGGTTTTCAGTAGAACCTGACGCATATTGGAAATAAAATCCACATCCATAACTTGGACCCCTTATATCGTAACTTCAGTTAATTAGGCATAAAATATATCTCATTTCCATAAAATGTCAAGCAGTTGACAAATAGATAAAAGATAACATACTATTTGCTGAGAAATCAAAAATCCTCACAGGAGTTTATTTTTTGGCAAAAGAAGAAGCAATAGAAGTAGAAGGTGTCGTAAAAGAATCTCTTCCCAATACACTATTCAAGGTTGAATTAAAAAATGGTCATCTCATACTTGCACATCTATCGGGTAAAATGAGAAAACATTACATAAGAATAGTCCCGGGTGACAAAGTCAGAGTAGCCCTGTCCCCCTATGACCTGACTAGAGGTAGAATCATCTACAGGGAGCGCTGACGGACAACCGCCCAGGTTGCTCCGCTCCCCCCATCTCTTTTTTCAGGAACACCTATATCGCCGATATAGGGTGAAAGATCCAATACTGATTTAACCAGTGGTTTTAATACAGCTTCTCCTCTTGTATGATTTCCTTTCCCGTGAATAATTAATATTTTTTTCGCTCCACAAGTATAAGAACGTCTGATAAAATTATTGAGTTCAATTCTGGCCTCATCTCCGGTCATACCATGTAGATCCAGAACCATATCGGCCTTTTTACGTCTCATTTTCTCTCTGGAGACATTCGGAATATAGGTTTTTTTCTCTTCTTTTGTCTCGAGAATCTCCAGGTCGGGAGCATAAGTGTTTAAAAGTGCCTCCATAGAGATTGATTCTCTCTTTTCTCCGGATACCCGGTGATCTCTTTTCTTCCTGGGATTTTTCTCTGTGGCATTTTCCCAGTCATCGAGAATATCTCCAAAATTCATTCATTTCCACCGTAAAGCAATAAAAGGGAATCTTTATGAAGCCAGCCCTCCAGTCCATAACCGGTGCGTATCAAAAGGGAGTCATCAGACTCAGATAAAAGAGAAACAGCTGTCCCCTCCTGAAGAGTCAACCAGGATCCTCCCTTAATCCCCGGAACCTTTTTCAATTCTCCCCCCGGATGGAGTACAACAGCAGTTTCCCTTCGCGAAACCTGATGAGTGTAATAAATTATAAAAAGGGATCCTATGGATAGGAAAAAAATCATAACAGCCAGTATTGATAGCTCTATCTTCCTCCTTCCCATATTCAGAACAATAACCAGTGTTCCCAGATTAAAAAGGAGGAGAAAAAACAAAAGAAACAGATCCGGCGATAACCCTGTTGATGCCGCCACCTGATGCTCCAGACCAAATTCTGCTTCAGCCGAAGTAAGGGCATTTGTAAATAAGCGATCCCCCGGTTTTAAAACGAGAGATTTTCTCAAGAAAAAGATGACCTTATCATTTTGTTTTAATTCGTAGTTCAATAAAGACTGATTAAAAGCAATTCCGGGGTTGTCGCCATAATCAGATAAAATCTGCTCATAAGCAAGCAGTGCTTCTCTTGTATTTCCCGAATCAATAATCTTCTCAACCGAATCCAGGCTCTCTCTGTATTCAGGATCATCACTGACTGCCGACGATGTCATCGACAGTAAAATAAGAAAATACCCCAGGATTTTCACAGGAACTTTTTTTTGAATAAATCCCGCCACGACAGAAATAATTCCGGGGAGAATAAGAAGATAATACCAGGGAGATTTATAGAACGGTTTTTGATATTTTACTATTTTCCCCGGAGTCAGAAGAGAATATTCGTCGCTCAATGATTTATTATTCTCTATAGGCTGTACCGTTTCATTCTGCAGCTGATAATCTCTGAGGGTTTCTGTCTCGACATTGGCGGAAATCCTACTGTACCAGCTCCAGGGATTGAAGAGGACTGAAACATCTTGTTCCTCTCCAAGACTGACTCTATACACATCTTCCCGATAACCATTATATCCTAAAAGAGAAGGTTCAATATTATACAACTCTTCTTTCTCGATCAGTGTCAGCCCATTTAGTTCAGGTTGAGGCATTTTGAGGTAATTCAGATTCCCCTCTCCTTCAACACGAATCCGTAAAGTTAATGTATTGCCTTTCTGCAGGGATAGATTTTCCATCCTGGTCGAGACTTGAAAATCACCAATAGCTCCAGAAAACTCTATCTCTGCCGGAGTCTCCAGGACTTCAATAACCGGACTGTCTGTTGTCCTTTTTATCTGTTTGAAGCTGACTGTGGCGGCCGGGATTTTAATTCTTCCGGCTTCGGTGGGTGTAAATAACCAGGACTCGATAGGGGCTATATAGACTTCATCGTCCCCTATCGATGTTACAGAAATTTCACCGACAGAATCAACTTTTTCAAACATCCCTCCATTGGGAGGAATCATGGTGATTCTCTCCGGGAAAGAGAGTTCATCGAGGTTTTCCATCTCCAGGATTAAGGGAATCGTCTCTCCTACAAAAATCTGCCCGGGTATGTTGTTCCATTTTGCAAATACGGGATATTTCAGATCCCGCTCATCATAGGCCAGAACAGAAAAAATAAGAGGTTCTGTCGATAATCGGGTTTCCCCATCACTCAAACTAA
>JAEINM010000286.1 GCA_016342385.1 Spirochaetaceae bacterium
CGTATATTTAAGTAAAAGTGACAATTATGTGTAAGTACAATGAAAAATACTCCATCAGATATTCGTCTATAATATTTTTGGATTTCTCCAATCATTAGATATTGCATAGTATCATCATTACTCGTCATTGGGTCATCTAAAACTATTATTTGTTGTCTATCATCTGTTCTAACTTCTTCGAGAGATAGAATAAAATACAAGAAAGCAATTATATTTTTTTCTCCTTTACTTAGTTGAGTAATATGTCTTATTTCACCATTATATCCTTTGATTTCATATTGTCCTTTCTGATTTTGCTCATCATCAACAATCAATTCGAGAGCGAAGGATGATACACCCATGTTCTCTAACTTTTTATTTATGCGATCTGAAATAATACGTTCGTCTTTGGTTTTAGCTAATAATTCATTAACCTGAACTTTTTTTGAATTTAATAGTACCACATCAGAATCTAATGCTTTTTTAGCTTCTTTTTCTTTTTCTTGAAGATGATTGAACTTAATCATTTTCTCTGAATAATGAAAGTCATCTAACAGTTTCTTTATCTCACATAATCTTAATTCTGTTTTAGCTTTTTCTTGTTCAATACTTAACTGATCTGCAAAATTATTGTTATCAATAACGGTTTTATCATACTGCATTTCTATTTCAGAAAAGTTTCTAGGAATATCATATGATAATTCTGAATCAACACTAAAAAGATTCTTTGTCTTATTGTTGGATTTTTGAATCAGTATATTAAGGAATCCCTTATACTCCTCTTTCAAGATACGTATTTGAGCATTGAGATCATTAATACTACTCCTATAACCAGGATAGAATTGAGCTTCATCGATTTCATGCAGATTTGTAATTATTGACAATTTTTCATTCAGCATACCTACATGTTGTACTATCTCACGCTCAAATTTCTTAACTTCATCATTAAAATAGTTTCCTAGTAATTTCCATCTGTCTTTGTCAATAACATTCCCACAGAAAGCACAATTCTCAGTAGTATCTTTTTTATGTATTCTCATACCTTCTTTTGCAAAGTTTTGCTTATCAGTATTGTTATCTAATTCATCAATTATTTGATGATTTGATACATGATTACCTAAAATTTCATTTGTATTCTCAAGGAAACCTGCTAAGTTCATTTCAGGAAATTCCTTTTTAATCGTTATTTTTTTTTCTTCCGCTTTGATAGTTTGTCTTTTTTCATAAATTTCACTGTCTGTTAGTAGTTTTGTACTGCTAATTTCATTTTTAAATTTTTCTTTATTGTATGATGTTACAGCAATACTTATGTTGTCATATTGTTTGTTCTTTATTTCTCTTGCTGACTTAGTATAGAACCTTTCGATTTCTTTTTCCTGCTGACTAGACTCATTTTGTGCTTTTTCATAAGTAGTAAATAAATTCTCACGTTTATCTTCAGGTTTCACGATTCTATTTGATATTTCTTGAATCTCTTCTGTAATGGTATTTATCTCTTTTTGGATTTCTGCGTTTTCAGTTCCTAATGCTACTGCATCTAGCCTATAATTTTCTCCTACAACTCCATCAAATCCATTAAACGTATTGATATTGTAAAATCCAGAAAAATTATTAACTATTTCATTTGCAATTGTAGTCTTACCAGTTCCATTCTTACCAAATATAAAATTAACACTATTGGAGATGATGAGCTCTCTGCTATCCTCTTTAAATCTTTCTGGGTAATGGGATAAATCTATTCTTAGATCACTCATATGTATATTACCTCCATATTGCAATAGGAATTCATTATTAGTGAATTATATAATATTCTTTTTTCTCTTTTTCCTTATATGTAAACGGTTCTTTGTTTATTTTTTTGCCACATAACGTTAGATTTCTATCCTGCAGAACACAAAAAAAATACTCTCCGGTAGATCCGGGAGTATCAAATCAAGAATTATTTCTGCTGGATAGAACTCGTTGTACTTAACCGTCTGGAATAAAAATCTACCCCTATGGGTGTTGTATCATTTCCCTCTATGGGCGTTGTATCACAATCTCATTTTTAATCTCTAATATGCTAATAATTATAGCAATAAAATTAAAAAGGAACCAGAAAATTAATAGTGCTAAGATAATATTTAGTGCATTACCTTTCCACCGCTGGAACAGCGGTTTAGTTCAACATATTACTTAACTCGAATTACACATAATTTATTTATACGGATTCCCTATATTCTATCCAATCACACCGGTTTCATAGAAAACCATATAACCTCATCTACAAGATTATATGAGTTTACACCTCAAACCCCATCCAAAACCATCCCCGCTTTCTCCATCAAACTCCCACTCTCAACAACCTTCGGCGACGGCTTATCCCAATTCTCAAGGTACTGAATAACACCCTTAAAATAATCAACCAGCATCTCCTCAATCGTCTCAACGAACTTAACTCTAGAAGAAAAATTCTTCCCGAAATCCTTAATCAGAATAACTCTGAATCCCTTAATCTCTTTACTCTTAATCTCATCGTAAACCTCATCAAGCTTACTCCAGGAAACCCTCTCATGCTGACTCGTCCTTTTCAAAAGGATCTCCACAATCAAAGAGTCTGACATTTTACCGAACAAATCCGGTGCAACTTTATCACTCTTATCCCGACACCTCTCAATCTGCCTCTTTATCCACCCCAACTGACCCTTCACCTGCTTATCCATAGGCGGAGAAACCTGAACAATCATCTCAATATTTCTCTTCTCAAAATTGGCATTAATGGAAATATCCGAAACAGCTCCATTCACCCTCAAAGTGGAACTCAGCTTCTTATCAGAAAGAAGAGAATTAATATCACTTTCTCTTCTGGAATTTATATCATTCTTAAATTTAGGATTACCCGACTTCACCAATAAGCCCAGTTTCCGGCTCAGGATCAGAGCCATATCCCTCTCTTCCTGGTGCCAGCTCTCCACAGTCTCAATAACCGCCGGATCAGTAGATTTCAATCTCGCCCCGGCATTTATATTATCAACCACAGCTTTCAAGCCCGGTTTCATCTGAGTAAAACCGCAGACACCCGATACCTTGTGTTCAAAATAGAGGAGAACCTCCCGCATAATCTCAACCTGATCCTCGTCCTCAATATTGTTATCATTTTTAAAAAGCAGGATATGAGCCAGCGTCAGCAGATAGGACCAGGAAAAGTGATACAGATCAACTTTACTGTTTTTCTTAACAGGAATAGGAAACTGTGTCGGCTCTGAAACAAACTGATTAGAAACTGTCACGAGTCTGGGGATATCGAACCTTTTGGCAATTTCAAGATACCGTTCAATCTGACCCGCTTCCAGATCGTTACTCTTGTTCTTCATCTCCAGTAAGGCGGCATCTTTTATCTTACCCCCCTGAACCACAAGAATCAGCCCGTCAATTCTCGAATCGGGAAACTCGGAAAAAGTCACCTCTGTATAAACAAAAGTCGTCCCTCCTTTTGACATTTTAAGGGAGGAAAAAACATCTCTCCTGAACTCTTTAATCAGCCGCAGAGATGACAGGAATACGGAAGTCAGTGACATCTCATCACCGGGCTTGCTCATGGGGATCAGCCGGGCCGATCTTAAAGTAATTACCGGATTATCCTTATCCATTAAAAAGCCATCGAAATCCTGTTTTGCTAATCCCATTAATGAAGTCAGTTTTTTTGCCATTGATCCATCCTTTATAATTGAAGAAAAGAAACCGCTAACCAATTTTTAGTTCGAGTTTCCAAAAATCATATAACACTTATATAGGGAAGAAAGTCCTTTCAAACTTCCATTAAACATAGACAATTTAACTATAAACTAATTTTCACCTATAAATTTCTATCTGGCTATAGGAAAAATTCCTAGATTATCATTTACACTTATTTTGCCAAATAATATAATTTTCAATATGTTACATCTGAATAAAGACTTCACACCTTTCCCTGTTGCAAATGGAGACGAAATATTCCGCAATGGCATATTCCATTTTAATATTACAAAAATGCTGGAATATATAAAACAAAACCTCAATGCCATAGCTCTTGAAGAAGTAGCTGTAAGCAATTTCCCCAGAGAGTTTTCATCTATAAATGAATCACACATGGATTCCGTTGTTCTTTCTGCACCGGTAATTTTGGCAGAAATTTCTCCTGGCAAATTTAACCTTATTGATGGCAATCATAGAATGGAAAAAGCCCGCCGAATGGGACTGGAAAAAGTATTGGCCTACAAACTGAATGTAAACCAGCATATTAACTTTCTTACAGAAAAAGAATCATATAACCGTTATATCGATTATTGGAATGACAAATTAAAAATATAAAAATATTAATCAATCATCTGTATTTTCTCTTTCTAAAACCACAGCCCGGATAGTGTTACTCTCATCTTCTTCGACATTCTGAAATTTTCCATCGTAATACATATTCTCCGGTTGATAGCTCAATTCTGCCAATCTGGGCAGATAAAAATTATCATATCCGCTTTTAAAACCTGTAACAAAAACGGGAATATCCTGTGGGAATTTTTGCAATTCCTCTATTAACTCTGCCACAGTAAAATTGGGTTTATCCATAAACCCACCCCTCATAAAACCCCTGAGCAACCGCCAGACAACTCAAAGGCTCAATCGTATTCCTCAATCCCATTTTCAACTTCCCACGATCCATTAAATCCTCCGGTTTCAACCTTAAATCCGCCACATAAGGCTCAACAATCCTATTCCACGACACCTTACCGGGATTCTTTTTATAAATCTGTAAACCTCGAAACTGCATATCCACAAACTTATCGAAATACCTCTCCAAATCAGGAAGATTATTGGACTTTGAAGAATTAATACTCCTGGAAACAGGAATTAAATTCCACAACTGATCATGAGCCACAAAAGACCAGGGAAGAAAATGATCAATAGACAAATCTTCAGACATAATCGGCCTTCCGGAGAAAATACAGGACAACTTCTCTTTTTCTATTATCCGGTTCCAATAAGTGGTTTGATTATTCAAACTGTTCCTTACAGAAGGAGGAAATAATTTTAACTGCAGATTGGGAACCGAGGGATTCCTTCTCTGCATATAATCAAGCCAGTTCCAACTGATAAAAGACCTTAAAACTGTTTGATTCTCATAAAAATACAACATCCACTTAGGATTCATAATAATCGATTTTCCATCATCAGAAAAAATATAAAAAGGCCTGGAAACCTCAAACTGACTCTGAGCCAATTCAACTATTTTCCTATTTCTTTTAGCATCTGCAAGACCTTTCAATTCATTAGTAAAAAAAGGACTCACTATATTAAGAATAGTTTTGTTTGGAATGAATTATTGAAAGTATGAAAACCATATCATCTTTAGTTTCATATAACATCCTGTATGAATAAATAAATAACTCTCAGATATTCTCATTTTCAGTTTCAGGAACAACTCTACCAATCATTGGAAAGTCTTCTAGCATTTTTGATTCAGAGATGAATTTTCTTCTGACTTCTTCTGCATAAAAAATAGAGTCTTCTTTTATGTAATTGTAAATTGCTTTTAAGGAAGATTTTGCTTTATCTGTCCAAACTACCAATTAGATGCTTCCATCTCTAAATCTGCAATGCTTGTAGTTTTACCTTTTTTAATGTCATCTTGTCCTTTATGAATCTGTTCTAAAACATAAAGGC
>JAEINM010000287.1 GCA_016342385.1 Spirochaetaceae bacterium
TATCAGTTTCCGCTGTCTTCTCACTTTTGGAGAATCCGTTTGTATTGAAAGCCCCTCCGAGACGGGACAGACACAGGCGGAATCGATCCATGATTTATCGGGATTCCGCGAGGGATTGCTGATTTCTACAATACAAAGGCGACAGGCTCCGCTGGGAGAGAGATCTTCAAGATGACACAGTGTCGGTATGAAAATACCCTGTTCAAGGGCAGCCCGTAGCACAGAGATCCCCTCTGTTACAGCGATTTTCCTCTCATTAATAGTCAGATGAACCATATTATCCCCGTCCATCACGAGACCTTCCTCACGGCATTAAATTTACAGACTTCAAAACAGATCCCGCATTTGACACATATTTCAGTATCAATAGAATGATGTTCCTTCTTTTCGCCGGAAATTGCTTTATAGGGACATTTTTGCCTGCACACAGAACATCCCGTACATTTCTCTTTATCTATTGTGTACCTGAAGAGATCACGGCACACCCCAGCTCGGCATTTTCTATCACGGATATGTTCTATGTATTCCTCACGGAAATACCTGAGCGTACTCAGAACCGGATTGGGTGCGGTTTTACCCAGTGCACAGAGAGACGAGTCTTTGATCATCTCTCCCAGTTCTTCAAGAGTCGTCAGATCGTCCATATTTCCCTCACCATGACTGATTCTGGTGAGAATTGAGAGTAACTGCCAGAGCCCTTCACGGCAGGGTGTGCATTTTCCGCAGGATTCCTCTACCAGAAAGTTCAGATAGAAACGGGCGATTTCCACCATACAGGTGTCTTCATCCATGACGATCATTCCACCGGAACCCATCATGGACCCGAGGTTTATTAAAGCATCAAAATCAACAGGACTATCGAGATATCCCTCGGGAAGACAGCCCCCCGATGGCCCACCGGTCTGGACGGCTTTAAAATTTTTATTTTCGGGAATCCCGCCTCCAATTTCAAATATTATTTCACCGAGAGTAATCCCCATGGGGACTTCTATCAGTCCCGTATTCTTTACTTTTCCCACCAGAGAAAATATTTTTGTTCCCCTGCTGCCGGCAGTCCCGATCTGCTTATACCACTGAGCTCCCCGGCTGATTATATATGGTACATTTGCCCAGGTTTCAACATTGTTTAAATTACTGGGTTTATTCCGGAATCCCTGTTCAACTGTATGGATATGTTTGACTCTGGGAAATCCCGCTTTTCCCTCCAAAGAGGCCATCAAAGCGGTTGATTCTCCACAGACAAATGCTCCAGCCCCCATAGTTATGTGAATTGTAAAGTTGTGATCACTGCCCAGAATGGAAGATCCGAGAAAGCCGTAGTTTTCAGCCTGTAGAATGGCGGATTTCATATGTTCCACAGCCAGAGGATATTCCGCTCTTACAAATATATACCCTTCATTAGCCCCGATGGCATAAGAACCGATTATCATCCCCTCGAGAATAGAATGGGGATTGCTCTCCATTAGAGATCGATCCATATAGGCACCGGGATCACCTTCATCTCCATTACAGATGACATATCGGCATCCATCTGGAGCAGAGGCATTTCTACAGGATTCCCATTTTTTCCCCGTGGGAAATCCCCCACCGCCACGACCTCTTAAACCGGATTCTTTAATCTCATTAATGACATCCCGGGGTTCCATAGTCTCCAATACTTTTACCAGTGCTGAATAACCTCCAACAACCAGATAATCATCAATACTTCCCGGTTCTATCTTTTCATTCTGACCGGTGAGAAACCGAAGTTGTTTTTTATAAAAAGGCCCCTCATTTCTCTTTTCTATTGTTTGAGATCCATGGGGGATTTTTCCATCTACCAGAATTTCACTGACAATTTTCTGCACTGATTGAGCCGTAACATTCTGAAAAAATAAGTTCTGAGGTTCAATCAGAACAACCGGTTCTATTTCACAGAAACCGAGACAGCCCGAGTAATTGATCAGCACCTTATCAGTTAACTTATGATTTTCCAGTTCTTTCTCAAGGGCAACCGATAAATCCATACTGCCTTTTAAGAGACAGCATGTAGAATCTCTGGAAACTGTTATGATTGTTTTTTCAGTCTGCTTTTTTAATTTGAGTTTCTGAACTTCACGATTGAAATCTGCAAAAGAATCCAATTTCATGATTTCTCCTCAATTAATTCCTGTGAGATCAGTTTTGAAACTTCAGAAGGAGTCAAATGCCCTTTGAACTCCTTGTTGACAACCATAATGGGACCAAGAGCACAGGCACCGAGGCAATTGACTGTTTCCAGTGAAAAACGGCCGTCAGCGCTGGTTTCATTATTTTTAATATTCAGTTTCCGTTCAATCTCCTCAAGAATACGGTTGGATCCCCTTACATGACAGGCGGAACCCATACAGACTTTGACTATATTTCGGCCCTTGGGTCGCAGAGAAAAAACATTATAGAATGTAGCAACGGAAAAAACATGCTGAAGAGGAAGATCCAGCTTTTCTGAAACCTCTTTGATATTCTCTTCAGAAAGATAATTATACTGCTCCTGAATTTCCTGCAGGATTGGAATTAATGATTCGGGAGATTTGGGGAATTCAGCAATTATCTTTCCAATCTCTTTCATCTCTTATTCCTTCAATTCATCACTCACAGCCATAGATACTTTAAATTTTTCCAGGACCTCTTTTCTTCTATCTGTCGTAAGGTCAGCAATATTGGTAAAACGGATGGCTTTTGTCGGGCATGATGCGGCGCAGGCGGGGATTTCACCATTTTCCAGTCTCTCGGCACAGAGATCGCATTTAGACAGAAAATTTTCTACCGGTACAGTTTTAATAATTCCAAAAGGACAGACAATGACACAGCTATTACAGCCTATGCATTTCTCTTTATTCAGAATAACCGGTTCGTCCAGACTATTCCGGCTCATGGCTGTTGTGGGACAGACCGTAATACAGGGAGCATCACTGCAGTGACGGCAGTGCATGGGGATAGTCTGCGTTCCATCGGTTTCCAATATAATCCGCGGATAAAGCCGCTCCTTGCTCTGGATAGCCTGAACAAAGGTTTCACTTTCGGAATGAGCCAGAGCACATTCCAGTTCGCAGGTATGACATCCCAGGCAGCGGTCAAAAATAACTTCAATGACATTTTTCATGGGTTCAATCCTCCACTGGGAAGGGTTGTTCATACACAAGGGGCTTTAACTTCAGGTTTTTTCTTTTTTTATCAATGTGCCTGATCATTTTATGGGCTGCTTCAATGGGATCCTCTTCAAAGGCCCATTTACCGCCGGTCTCCTGTTCTATTTCATCGGTCAGGTAATTGTAAAGATTTTCACTGCCCATTATGGGAAGAGGTTTTCCTATCATGGTGTAGACACCGGAGGCTACAAAATAAAACCCTATGGCAACGGCCTTTTCACTCATCCACTCAGGAGCGGCTCCGGCTGCGGGCAGGTCACAGATATCATTACCGAGACCGCCCTCTGCCACGATATTGGATAAAACACGTAGAATCCGGCTGTTATCCACGCAGGAGCCCATATGGAGCACAGGAGGAATCCCCACAGCCCGGCAGATCTCCTGAAGTCCCTTTCCGGCATATTTGAAAGCCGATTCAGGCTGAAGCAATCCGTGTTTGGCACAGGAAATGGCATTGCAGCCTGTCACGACAACCAGCACATCATTTTTCAGGAGCTCTTTGACCATCTGAATGTGTCCTTTTTCATAATCCACATTGGGATTGGAACATCCGATAACTCCGGCGGCTCCCCGCAGCCGCCCCTCTATTATGGCATTATTGAGAGGACGGTAAGTCGCCCGATAAGTTCCTCCGAGAAAGTCGTACACGGATTCTGCCGTGAATCCGGCTATTAATGGTTCCTTTTCAGAGGGGAGAAAGACATCTTCCGCCTTGCGATTGGAATAATTTTCAATACCCATCTCAATAATTTCCCGGGCGGTCTTTTCAGCATCTTTCTCATGAAATTCCACATGATGTACACCGGGGATTTTCGCCTTGGACGATGTGGTAACCAGTTTTGTATGAAAACAGTCTGAAACGGCTTTCAACCCCGGCATAACACATTGAATATCAACAATCATGATATCGGCAACACCTGTCATTACAGCCAGTTCCTGTTGAAGAAAGCTTCCGGCGATGGGTATACCATGGCGCATGAGGATTTCATTGGCCGTACAGCAGATCCCCGCCACATTAACACCCTTCGAACCGGCATCAACCGCTTTTTTCTGCATCTCTTCAGACAGGGAAATTTCTGCAATAATATCGGAGAGTGCCGGTTCATGGCCATGAACAAGGATATTGACTTTATCTTCATCCATCACTCCGAAATTCGCACTGGATTTTAAGGGATTGGGAACACCAAAAAGGACATCCTGCAATTCCGTTGCCACCATGGATCCCCCCCAGCCATCGGCCAGAGCGGTTCTCATCCCCTGTTTAATAATATGACGATATTCCGCATCGACTCCCATTGTCGTTCTGTGAAGCGTCTCGACGACTTCGCGGTCTATGCTTCTGGGAGTAATTCCAAGTTTCTCCCAGAGCTGTTTACGAACTTCCGGAGCGGTAGTAACAAAGCGGATGGTTCCGTCCTGCTGACCGAACTCCTTCTTTACTTCTGAGACCAGATCGGAGGCAATATCTTTCGCCTTGCGATTCTCCGTTTTTATGCCGTATATCTCTGCTACAGCTTTAAGTTTCTTCTCATCTTTAATCTGGTAAGCTGATCCCATATCCTCCGCAGCGAGCTGCAGGGTATGAACAACACCTCGTCCATGATCGGAATGAGCAGCTGCTCCACCGGCAATCATTCTGGTCAGATGCCTGGCCGTTATTGTATCGGCATCGGCTCCGCAGACACCGGTCTGCGGCCCGTCACCGAAAGGATCGATCCGGCAAGGGCCCATTGAACAATGGCGGCAGCACAATCCGAGCTTACCGAATCCGCACTGGGGCTGCATGGCTTCAAAGCGGTCCCATACAGTAGTCAGGTTTTCTTCAGCTGCGTATTTTATCATTTTCTGAGTGGCTTTATCGGAATATTTCTGGTCCATTATATTTCTCCCAATTTTACAGTAGGTCTGTTATGCGAAAAATACTTCCGGGTTGGACGTTAAGACTAGTTCTGAATAATTCCCGGAGCTACTTTAATCGTAATTATTTTTTATTACTAATGCAAATTAAAGAAATATTTATCTATATAAGATTATTTCGACGATGCTGCAATGATTCCTGAAATTTCTCCCAGTAACTTTTTATGCTCTTCAAGAGTCTCTTTTCCCAGAGAATCGATAACAGAGATACCCGGTCTGTCGGCTTTTCTGTATTCCTGACGAAATGATAGAAATCCCAGGATATGCCTTTGAGGGAGTGATTTTTTAATAAATTCCCGATCCTCTGAATCCCGGACTTTATTCCCGACAACATAAACCCTGGAAAGGCCTATTTCCTCTGAAAGATTCAGTATTTTACGGGCACAGTCTATAGACATCTGTCCCGGTTCAACTACAATGATCATTATATCCACACCGCTGGCAGTCGCCCTCCCCAGATGCTCTATTCCGGCTTCCATATCCAAAATAAGGGTTTCATTTTTATGGAGTATCAGGTCCCTGACCAAAGCCCGGAGAAGAATATTTTCAGGACAGGCACAT
>JAEINM010000288.1 GCA_016342385.1 Spirochaetaceae bacterium
GCATAAAACTTTTACAGGACCTCATGGTGGTGGAGGTCCCGGAGCCGGACCGGTCAGTGCAGGAGCTCTTCTAAAGGATTTTCTTCCCGGGCCGATCGCCCTTAAAGAGGGCGATGTTTTCCGGCTCAGACAACCGGGTAAAACCATTGGAAGGATGAAGCTTTTTTATGGAAACTTCGGCATACTGGTCAGAGGATACACCTATATTTCCATGCTCGGTGCAGAAGGGCTAAAAGCCGTGACTGAGGACGCCGTTTTGAATGCTAATTATCTGAAAGCCCTGGTGGCAGAAAATTTCCCCGCCGCCTACAAAAGGTCCTGTATGCACGAGTTTGTCTGCCGGGGTGATATTGCCGAGGGAATTCACACTCTCGATATAGCCAAAAGGCTCATCGATTACGGATTTCATCCACCGACAATTTATTTTCCTCTGATTGTCCCTGAAGCCATGATGATAGAGCCGACGGAAACCGAGAGTCGGGAGACCATTGAAGCTTTTGCCGAAGCATTAAACAAAATTGCCCAAGAGGCGGTTAATGCTCCGGAATTGCTGCACAGTGCACCGAACTCAACAAGATTAAAACGGCTCGATGAAGCAAAAGCTGTTAAGAACCCCATTTTACGGTACTGACTGAAGATATAAACAAATATTAATATTTAGAGACAGGATTTTTGTTAATCCTGTCTCTTTTTTGGTCTATATTATAAGAGTGATTAATAACCGGAGGAACAGATGATGAATATAGGCTTGTGGACAGGTATTGTTCTGATCGTTGCTATTGGTGCTGTGAGTGAGATGTATCGGGCCAGAGTAAAAAGCAGTTCAAAAGAAACGGATAAATTATATGAAGAGATTATCGACCGATTGGCCCGGCTGGAAGAGAGAATGGCCAATGTGGAAACCATTCTTTTCGAAAAAGAAAAAGCTGATAAATTTAATAATCTCTGATAATTAAAAGATTTTTTTGAAATGTTCTTTTTTCTTTGAAATAATCTCATTTACATGCTTTTATTGAAATATGAAAAATTATGAATTGAGAAGTGACACATTTACAAAACCTGCAGAAGCTATGAGAAAAGCAATCTATAATGCGGAAGTGGGAGATGATGTTTATGCGGAAGATCCTTCAGTCAATAGACTGCAGGATCTCAGTTCTGAAATCACAGGGAAAGAGGCGTCTCTCTATGTCCCCTCCGGTTCCATGGCCAACCTGATTGCTCTGTATATTCTGGGGGGGCGGGGTAATGAGGTCCTTATGCACGAGCAGGCTCATACCATTCATCACGAAGTGGGAGGAGCGGCGGCCATTGCCGGTTGTATGCCCATTTCTGTTCCCGGAGATAGAGGGGTTATGAAGCGGTCGCTTATGGAGCCTATGGTGAAAAAAGATGATTATGACATAGCCCATACCACTCTTATCGAGATAGAAAACACCCATAATTTTGCCGGTGGAACCTGCTGGAAAAAGGATGACCTGAAAGAAGTGCGATCTTTTGCCGATGATAATTCTCTAAAGATCCATATGGATGGAGCCCGTCTTTTCAACGCTGTAACAGCCACGGGAATGTCGGCTGCAGAAATTTCATCTTATACGGACAGTGTGACTTTTTGTCTTTCAAAAGGATTAGGAGCCCCTATGGGCTCGATGCTCTGTGGAGATAAAGAGTATATTGCCCGGGCAAAAGTGATCCGGAAAATGCTCGGCGGAGGTATGCGCCAGGCGGGGATTGCAGCGGCAGCGGGGATTTATGCTCTTGAGAATAACATCTTTCGATTGAAAGAGGATCACGACAATTGCCGAAAGCTCGCAGAGACTCTTAATTCCCTCTCCTGGGCTTCTGTGGATCTTGATAAAGTGGAGACCAATATTGTATTTGCCTATACAGAACCGGGGAAAGCCGCTTCAATCAATGAAAAAATGGCTGAAAGGGGAATCCGGGCCATAGCTACAGCTTCCAATGAAATCCGTTTCGTCACCAGTTTAATGATCAGTGCACAGGAGATTGATCAGGTTTGCGAGATTCTGAAAGATTTATAAATAGCATTGCCCGGAATATTTTATAACTGAATGGAACATATAGCATTATCTATACTTCCTACCCAGATATTCTGGGAGCCATCGAGAGGGTAGGTGCGCTTAACCGGAGCGGAGGATAAATCCATAGAATTAAGAAATCATGATTTTTCAGTAGAAATTGTAAAACTTGAGGGCCTCTGGCCATGTATATCCCCTATCAGACAAACCACTATAAAATCTATGCCAACAATGATCTTCTGGCGGAACATGGTGTCGTTGATGTGGTTTCACGTAAAAATAACAATCGAAAAAGCCCTTTGATACTGCCATTGCCCGGTATGTATAAAAATCAAATTTAAAAGAAAAACTATTGAAAATAGCACATTATGGCGATAAATTTAATAGTATACAGGAAACCTGACAGGAGGTTACCATGAACAGAATGAATGTAACAGATAGTATTATGAAAGCCGCTCATAATTACTGCAGGAAAATCGATTGGGTTATGGAGCATAAACCCGATGACACGGGAGAATTAGCTTGTTTATATGCCGGGATCAGTGGTATTACCGAGTGTATAAACACATTGCGTGAAGACGGGCTGATTTCCCATGATGAAGAACAGGTGCTCAACAGTGAAATGGACGACCTCTTTGTTCACTGTCAGGTAAGAAAGCCCGCCCATTAAAAGAATTGTAGAACAGGACTTTTTCAGACGGTTGTCTTTCCTCTTAGAACTCTGATGCCAAATAGATAATATTTTATCAATTAAAGTACCTGCTAATCTTGACTTAATTCACTAGTTTGGTGAAGAATAGTCCAGAATGTACAAGGCAGGATTATTAATGGATCTGAAACAGCTATTATATAAAGAGAACTACAGCGCAGAAGATATAGAAAGTCTTCTCTCATTAAGAGATAAAGAATCAATTACACAACTACAGAATAGGGCAAATGAGATACTTAATGAATATGCCGGTGATTCCGTGTACTATCGGGGAATTGTTGAGTTTTCCAATCTCTGCAGCCTTGACTGCTATTATTGTGGAATCAGAAAGAGCAATAAGAATGTCGGCCGCTATACTCTGTCTGGGGAAGACATTATCTCTTCGGCAAAATGGTGCGCTGAACAGGGATACGGTTCAGTTGTTCTCCAGTCGGGGGAAAGATCAGATGCCTCCTTCGTTGAGTTTGTAGAAGACATTATCAAAGAGATTAAAACAGTTACCATAAGCGAAAAACTTCCCCATGGAGTGGGGATAACTCTCAGTGTGGGAGAGCATGATAAAGAGACATATGAGCGGTTTTATAAAGCCGGAGCTCACCGGTATCTTCTCCGCATAGAAACTACGAATGATACTCTGTATAAAAAACTGCACCCGGACAATCAGAAGCTGGAAGAGAGAAAGCAATGTCTGGAATATCTGCGGGAAACGGGCTTTCAGGTCGGGACCGGTGTTATGATTGGGATTCCCGGGCAGACAACAGCCATGCTGGCAGAGGATATCCTGTTTTTTAAAGAACAGGATATCGATATGATCGGTATGGGACCCTATCTGGTTCACAATCAGACTCCCATGGCGGAAGAAGGGCAAATGGATAAAGATCCTCTTCTTCAGCTCTCCCTCAATATGATCGCAGTCTGCAGGATTGTTCTGAAAGATATCAACATTGCCGCTACAACAGCTCTTCAGGCCGTTGTTTCCGATGGAAGAGAGAGAGGATTGTCCTATGGCGCTAATGTGACTATGCCCAATATCACTCCCACAGAAGTCCGGTCCAGTTATAAATTATATGAGGGAAAACCCTGTATGGATGAAGGCCGGCAGGAATGTAAAAGCTGCCTGCTCGGCAGAGTCAGATCTATCGGTAGAGATGTGGCTTTTGATCAATGGGGAGATTCGAAGCACTTCGCTGCCAGAATATCCTAGAACAGAGAACTCCTGATCTTCTTGACTTTGGAGATTTTGCTCACTTTTATTCTGATCATTTCCTCATCGGGTAGTATTTTCCCGATAAGAGTTCTTTCTTTTTCCTCTTTGAGAAGTTCTATGGGCTGAACCAGAATGGTTTCAACTCCATCCTGCGTATAGTGATTCAGTTCAAGCCGGTCGGAACTATTGAGAAGGGCCGATTCAATCAGTCTCACCTTCCCCTGGAAATTCATACCTTTGGCTTCGGTAATCTCCGGTCTTATAATGCCTCTGCTTATCTGAGATTCAAGTATAATCAATTTTCTTTTGATTCTTGCCTCTATCTCCTTTCTTTCATCCCCTTTGATTCCGCTACTATTCAGTTTCCTCAGGAGACTCTCTTTATGACTTTCCAGAAGTCTGTCTTCTTTAACCTTCTGGACTGACCATTTCACTCTTTTTCCCATAGATTCAAAATCATAATGTTTTATCTCTGGAATAAAAGCTTCTGACTCTTCACCGGAAGTGTCACCAGATGCCGGAAGAGGTGAGATCGATAATTCTCCAAGAGCTTCCATCCACTGTTTCTCCTGTTCCGGGTCGAGCAGATAGACGCCAGGAGCCAGATTTTCCAGTATATAGGGTTTTAAGAAGGCGGTTTTTTCAACCAGCATTTTTTTGTCATCCGATACTTTTAAGACAACCCCTGAATATAATCGTACCTTCCGGTGATCCTCTTCCCAGTCGTTCAGGGAGATAATGACATTCCCGGGGACTTCTTTCTGGCTGAGATCTTTCAGCTTTTGCAGGATCTCTTCAGATTTGATACCCAGATCAAAAGCTCTTAAAAAACTTTCTCTTGTTAAAGTGTAATGAGAAAATAGATCATACTGTTTTATCTCCATTGCCGATGCCAGTAGAACACTGTCGGGTAGAGTTATAAAGGGTTTTACCGTTATTTCAAAATTCGGCTGAATGACCAACGGTGGTTCGCTATGAGTTCTATTGTCATTAAAATTCAGCAGACTGTTGATCCTCAGGGAATCCTTGTCGCAAATGAGAATGTTCAGAAGTTTCAGTATGTCACTTATCCTATTTAACTGAAATGGGGCCATTTCATGGCGTTTCTGCTCACAATACAGTTTGATATATAGAGAGAGAGAATCATTCAGTATTGCCCGGTCCTGGGGAAACATTTTATAGAAACGCGAAAAAATGCAATCATATCTGAGGTCTCTTCGCTACTTTGAGCCAGTGCAGCTCCATAGTACATGGCATAGCGAAGGTCTTCAGTAAGAGTTGAAAGTTTATTCCATTTTTCTCTGATTAAATGAATTAGTCCATCCCGGCTTGTGATCAGATTGAGGTTTGTAAGAACCGCTGTACATATGTGGAAACGTTTGAGCCCATCTTCTCCGCTGAATACAGTGGGAAACACTTTTTCCAGTTCTGTTATGCCCCTTTTTTTATGCTGCCGTCAATTTTTATCAGACTTTTATTTTTCTGAATGAAGGAGAGCAAGGCTATCATCAGAGAATCATTCAACCATAGGGGAGCATCGGAAGTGTCATCAATTTCTTTTGATTTTATCAGGACCGAGGGAGATAGTACTCTCTCTTGTAGGATTTCTTCGAATACGGGAGTTATATAATAGAATTTATCTTTTTTGTATAAGAGAAACCTCTCTTCCAGGTTCTGGATCCGGTTA